>JALWJV010000255.1:3020-6746 GCA_026996955.1 Deltaproteobacteria bacterium | reverse complement strand
AAGGAGAGGCAGTAAATACGGCAATCCCGAAGGGTTTCAAAACTGGAAAGCTATAATCGATATAACTCCTATTAATTTCGTTGAAAAAACAATTTTCCAGATTTTGAAACGCTCAATCTAGGGATTAAAAGCTTGCCCGTATAGCCAAAATACATTATTTCAATGGACCATGTTTGATATAAATGAAATAGCGCAGAGGATAGCAATACTTACTCCGCCGGTACTCCTTGCCGTTACCGTGCATGAACTTGCCCACGGCTGGGTTGCATACAGGTTTGGTGATCCTACAGCAAAAAATGCCGGCCGTCTTACCCTGAATCCCATCAAGCACCTTGATCTGGTGGGTACACTGGTATTCTTTCTTACAAGGACCATTGGCTGGGCAAAACCTGTGCCTGTAAATCCAATGTACTTCAAGGACCCAAGGCGGGATATGATCTGGGTCTCTCTTGCGGGACCTGCTTCAAATATCCTGCTTGCCGTGGTGAGTGCCATGGTAATGCGCATGGTCCTTGGTCCTGCCAGTATGTGGCACAGCTCCGCATCCTACGTTCTTAAACCCCTGTTTTACATGGCGTATGTCAGCATCCAGATCAACCTTGGCCTTGCCGTATTTAATCTCATCCCCATCCCTCCCCTTGATGGAAGCCGTATTCTCATGGGACTGCTGCCAGAGCAGATGGCAAGAAAGTATGCGGTTGTTGAGCAATATGGCTTTATTCTCATACTTCTCCTTGTCTTTACAGGGGCAACAGGCGCAATTATAATCCCGGTGATTGATTTTCTGAATAGGATGCTCATAGGGCGAATTATATAAACCTTTATGGCATGGGGTTTATAACTCCCTGAAATGTAAAGTTATATCAAGGCTTAAAGCCTGAAGCTGAAAGTCTCGAAAGACACAAAAGCTGAGCCGCCAAGAACGCTAAGAACGCAAAGTTTTTTGCTTTCAGCCTAGAGCTTTCAGCTTTGAGCATATCCCTGAAAGGTGACATTCAGTTAATTAAGCTGAACAGTTATGAAATTTTTGAGGTGACGTTTAAATGGCTGCACAGGGCAGACAGAGAATTTTAAGTGGCATGCGGCCTTCAGGCCGTCTTCATCTGGGGCATCTTCACGGTGTTCTGGATAACTGGATAAGGCTCCAGGATGAATATGAATGTTTCTTTTTTGTGGCTGACTGGCACGCACTGACCACAAATTATGAAAAACCCTGGACAATCCCTGAAAATATCGGGGATATGGTCCTTGACTGGCTTGCCGCAGGCGTGGACCCTGAGAAGGCAACCATATTCGTGCAGTCCGATGTCAAGGAGCATGCCGAACTCCACCTGCTGCTCTCCATGATTACTCCAGTGTCATGGCTTGAGCGCAATCCTACCTACAAAGAGCAGCAGCAGCAGTTAAAGGAACGCGATCTGGCAACTTACGGTTTCCTTGGATATCCTGTGCTCCAGGCAGCAGATATCATCATGTACAAGGCCAACAAGGTGCCGGTAGGTGTTGACCAGTTGCCCCATGTTGAGCTGACCAGGGAGATAACCCGCCGTTTCAATTACCTGTATCAGGATGTGTTCCCTGTGCCGGAGGCCCTGCTGACCGAGGTGCCCAAGCTTCCTGGCCTTGATGGCCGCAAGATGAGCAAGAGTTATGGCAACTCCATCTATCTGAACGACAGTGAAGAGCAGGTGGTAAAGCGTATCTCCACAATGGTAACCGATGTGGAGCGGCCCAGAAAGTCCGATCCCGGAGATCCTGAAAACCGGTGTGTAGCCTTCAATCTCCACAAGCTCTACCTTGACAGGGAGAGACTGGATGAGATTGTTGCCGGCTGCAAGGCTGCAGAAATCGGTTGTGTCGCCTGTAAAAAGGAGCTTGCCGCTGCAGTAAATGCCGCAATGGAGCCGATGCGGGAGCGCAGGAGGGCACTGGCAGAAGACCCTGATACTGTAAAGCGTATTCTTGAACAAGGGGCAGAAAAGGCAAGGGCAGTGGCAAGAAAGACCATGGAGGAGGCAAGGCATGCCCTGTTTACCGAGCCGCCACCTTCAAAACAGGGTGATTCCGGGGAGTAGTCTTCAGAGTCTTGGCCTGTTGGTGTAGATTTTATGCCAGACCTTCCCTTTTATTTCGTTTAAATACATAATGGGGTTCTGATTTGGAGCCGGAATGTAATGTTACCCTTGAGGCGTTCAAAGGGCCTCTTGAGCTGCTTCTTCACCTTATTGACAGGAACAAGCTGGACATTACAGACATCCCCATTGCGCTTGTTACCAACCAGTATCTTGAGTACCTGGAACTCCTTCATGCCCTTGATGTGGTTGTTGCCGGGGAGTACCTGGTAATGGCTGCTACCCTGCTCCAGATAAAGTCAAGGATGCTCCTTCCAAAGCCTGACCCGCCGGAGTCAGAAGACGATCCACGCCTTGAAATTGTAAAACCCCTTCAGGAACTGGCTAGGCTCAAGAATGTCGCTGACTGTCTTGAAGAGATGCCGTGGCTTGACCGGGATGTATTTCTGAGGGAGCCATCTGGGGAATTTGATCCTGGCTTTGAAGTCCCTGATGAGATGAGTGATGCAGGGTTTCCTGGTCTTGAGGTGGGAATATTAGACCTTATAAATGCCTTGAGAGATGCCCTTGGAAACAGTGCCCTTCCCCGCTCCCTTGAGATTACAAGGGCAAGGGCTACGCTCTCCCAGCGTATGGAGGCAATAGAAGAGCTGCTTAGAAACCAGGGCCGCACAACACTTGCCGAGCTTATGACCCCTGATATGGACAGGTATTATATTATCGTGACCTTTCTTGCCCTGCTTGAGCTTGCAAAGCTGTCGGCAATACGGCTCTTCCAGGAGCAGCCCGGAACTGACATACTTGTTGTGGCAAGAAGAAGTGTTGTTCAGCCCGAGGCACAGGAGCGACAGGTGGTAACATAGAAAAGTATGTAACTGTTCGGCGAATTGATGTTATAAGGTTGATAATTGGTATTGTTTTTCCGTTCCGGTGAATAATTTCTTGTTTTTCTAAGGCTTGCTTCGCCAAAATCGCGAAACTCGCTCGTACCTCGCTCAGACAGACGCGATTTTCTGGCTGCGCTTCGCCAAGAAAAACTACGAAATTATTCAAAGTCACTCCAAAACAAGACCAATTATCACACCGACCAGATACAAAAATATCGTCTTATCATTCGTCTTTCAGCCGCCTGCCTGTAAGTTTCAGAAACAGGTCTTCAAGGGTTGGCGGGCGTTTAATCACGTGGCGCTGTGAGATTGCAAGCTCATCAATTTCCCTGCACGGTTTTCTTATGTAAACAACCAGCCTGCCATCATATCGGTCTGTAGATATATTGTCACAGGCAAGGAGCTTTTCCTCCACTTTATCAAGCCGTTCCGGTGAGTCTGTAAACTCCAGCACCTCTTCCCCAATCTCATCATGTACCATTTCAGACGGGATACCCTGGGCAAGTGTCTTTCCGTTCTCAAGTATGATTACCCTGGTTGCAAGCCTTTCAACCTCCTCCATGTAGTGGCTGGTAAGAAGCATTGTGGTACCCTGGCGCCTCAGGATTGACAGGCGTTCCCAGATAAGCAGCCGGGCCTGCGGGTCCAGGCCAACAGTAGGTTCATCAAGAATCAGCAGATCAGGGGCGTTAATAAGTGCTCTGGCAAGCAGGAGCCTTCTGCGCTGACCGCCGGAAAGGTTTTGAATTATTTCATCGCTTCGGCTT
>JALWJV010000255.1:0-3010 GCA_026996955.1 Deltaproteobacteria bacterium | reverse complement strand
GATGTGGGGATGGCAAGGCCGGTAAGCATGTGGATTGTTGTGGTCTTTCCAGCCCCGTTTGGGCCTAGAAGCCCGAGACAGTCACCTGGATAGACGTTCAGGTCAAGGCCACAGACAACCTCCCGTGTGCCAAAACGTTTGACAAGGTCTTTTATTTCTATCACCGGCTGGGGCATTTGCTTGATTTCCATCATTTTGGCGGTGTGAGGAGTGGTGTCCGGGCTGTGTTATTGCCTGTTGTGTGCAAACATGGATGCCATTTCAATAGCTGCCATCATGCTCTCTTCATGCGCACTGCCTTTACCTGCAATGTCATAGGCAGTTCCATGATCAACGGAGGTCCTGATTATTGGAAGCCCCAGGGTTATGTTAACGCCGTCAGAGAAGTGTACAAGCTTGAAGGGGATGAGTCCCTGGTCGTGGTACATGCAGACCACAGCGTCATACCTTCCGTTCCATGCTGCATGAAATACGGTGTCAGGCGGAAGAGGGCCAGATGCGTTTATGCCCGCTTCCTGTGCCAGTAAGACAGCAGGGGCAATTATCCTGGACTCCTCGTCTCCGAACATTCCCCCTTCCCCTGCATGCGGGTTAAGGCCTGCCACAGCAATCCTGGGATTTTTAATCAGGAACAGTTGCTTGAGAGAATCAGCAGTAATGGTGATGAGGTCAAGGATCTTCTGTTTTGACAGGGCTGGCACAACATCTTTAAGCGCGCAGTGTATGGTTACAAGTGTTACCCTGAGCCTTGGCCCTGCAAGCATCATTGCGTAGTTATCTGTCCCTGTTTCATGGGCCAATATTTCAGTATGCCCAGGAAAGTTTATGCCGGCAAGCTTAAGCCCTTCCTTGCTTATGGGGGCTGTGACCATTGCACTGCACTGCCCGTTCATGCAGAGTCTAATTGCCTCAATCACATAAGAATATGAGGCACGCCCTGTAGTCTCGGTAACTTTGCCCCAGGGTACTTCTTCCTGCCTTAATTTTGTAACCGGAATGACATTGATCTTTTTACCTGCGGGAGGCCTGCCGGGGCTCCAGGATATTATTTTATCCACAAGTGAATGAAGCCCGGTGGAAGAGCATGCCTTTTTCAGTATATCAATATCCCCTGCCACCACCAGGTTCATGGGCTTGCCTGCCCGAAGCACCCTGTCCAGTGCCTTTATGGTTATCTCAGGCCCTATTCCAGCAGGGCATCCCATGCTGATGCAAAGAGGCGCTGACCTTTCCCTGAGATCATCCATGTCTTTCAATCACTACCTGGTCCCTCTGGTCGGTCTCTTCAAGAAAGACATTTACATGCTCATCTCCTGATGTCTTGAATGAAAGCCCTGTATAATCCGGCTGTATGGGAAGCTCCCTGCGTCCCCTGTCAACAAGCACGGCAAGCTGGATGCTCCTGGGTCTTCCAAAATCTGTAATGGCATCAAGGGCTGCCCTTATGGTTCGTCCTGTGTAGAGCACGTCATCAACCAGGATTACAGTCATGTCATCAATGCCAAAGGGTATTTCTGTCTTTCCTATTATCGGGTGATGGCTGAGCCTGCTCCAGTCATCCCGGTAAAGGGTGATGTCAAGCACACCAACAGGGGGAGTGCTGTTCTCAATGGCTGCAATCTTTTTCTGCAGTCTCTGGGCAAGGGGCATGCCGCCTGTTCGTATGCCTATGAGTCCGGTATTATCCACGCCCTTGTTGCGTTCAATAATCTCATGGGCCATGCGCGTAAGGGCGCGGTCAATCTCTTTCGCAGTCATTATTGTTTTAGTGTCCATCTGTACTTTTCTCCAAAAGCTGTAAATCCAGGATATTGATGCAGGGAGCATGTCACCTAGAGTGAGCGTTTCAAAATCTGAAAAATTTTTTCAATGAAATTAAAGGGAGTTATGTCAATTATAGCTTTCCAGTTTTGAAACCCTTCGGGATTGCCGTATTTACTGCATCTCCTTTGTCAGAGGAATCCCCATATAGCCGACTATTATGGGAATTCCTCTTTCGCGGATCTGCAGCAAATCCGACAATCGCTCAATTTAGGTGTTACTTGTGAAGCCTGGAACTTTTTGGTATTTTCCTGCCACACTTAAAGAATGTATTAAGGATTTGTCAATATCTTACCTGAGTTGAGCGTTTCAAAAGTTTGAAGAAATGATAGCTTCCCACATAGCCTGCTATAGGGGAAAGCCTTCTTCCGCGGATATGCAGCAAAACTGGCAATAGCTCAATTTGGGTTTTAACTTGATTTGAGCGTTTTACAGGAGATCTGCCCTGCAGCTGCAGGGTAGTTTTATTAACTTATGGCTTCAGGAAACAGGATTTCAAAGATACGCAACATAGGGATAATAGCCCATATTGATGCAGGTAAAACAACTCTTACCGAGCGTATCCTCTACTATACAGGAAAGACACACAAGATAGGCGAGGTCCATGATGGACAGGCAACAATGGACTGGATGCCAGAGGAGCAGGAGCGTGGAATAACCATCACATCAGCAGTTACCACCTGCATGTGGCAGGGCAAGGAGATTCACATCATTGATACCCCAGGCCACGTGGATTTCACAATGGAGGTTGAGCGCTCCCTCCGTGTGCTTGACGGCGCTGTCGGCGTGTTTTGCGCAGTAGGCGGGGTGGAGCCCCAGTCAGAGACGGTGTGGCATCAGGCGGACAAGTACAATGTCCCCAAGATGGCATTTGTAAACAAGATGGACAGGCTGGGGGCAGATTTTAACGGTACTGTCCAGCAGATGCGGGACAGGCTGGGTGTAAATCCCCTGGTTATGACCATTCCCTGGGGTGCAGAGGATGAGTTCAGGGGCGTAATCGACCTGGTAAGGCAGAAGCTCATCGTCTGGGATGATGCAACAGAGGGTGTGGAGTATGAGTATGTGGATATCCCTGAGGAGATGGCAGAAGATGCCGAGCTTGCAAGGGAGCAGATGCTTGAAACCCTCTCAGAGGCTGATGACGCCATTATGGAAAAATACCTTGAGGAGCAGGAGATTGAACCCA
>JALWJV010000254.1 GCA_026996955.1 Deltaproteobacteria bacterium | reverse complement strand
GTGATGATATTCCAATCATTCACGGCAGTGCGCTTGAGGCACTTAACAATCCTACCGATCCTGAGAAGACTGCCTGTATCCGTGAGCTCATGGATGCCCTTGACAGCTACATCCAGGAGCCTGAGAGGGATACAGACAAGCCCTTCCTCATGCCCATCGAGGACGTATTCAGCATCAGTGGCCGCGGTACAGTTGTTACAGGCCGTGTTGAGCGTGGTGTCCTCAAGGTTGGTGAAGAGGTAGAGATTGTAGGAATTCGTGAGACCACCAAGACTGTATGTACAGGTCTTGAGATGTTCCGCAAGCTCCTTGATGAGGCACAGGCCGGGGACAACGTCGGCGTGCTTCTCCGCGGAACCAAGAGGGATGAAGTTGAGCGCGGTCAGGTTGTTGCAAAGCCCGGCAGCATCACACCTCACACCAAGTTCAAGGCAGAGGTTTACGTACTGAGCAAGGAGGAAGGTGGCCGTCACACCCCGTTCTTCTCAGGCTACCGTCCCCAGTTCTACTTCCGTACCACTGACGTTACAGGAATCGTTACACTCCCTGAGGGTGTAGAGATGGTAATGCCTGGCGATAATGTTGCTATTGAGGCACATCTGATACAGCCCATTGCCATGGAAGAGGGGCTCAGGTTCGCCATTCGTGAAGGTGGCCGTACAGTAGGCGCCGGTGTTGTTTCCGAAATTATCGAGTAAACATCCGTCATCAAATTGTAAAAAACAGGCTGCTGTAACAATTACAGCAGCCTGAAAATCCAACTCTTTTCCATATTGCGCCAGTGCAGTTGGTAAAGGGGTATTTTCACAGGGTATTTATTAAAATTGCCCTGCATGAAATCGGTTTGCGAGGGGAATTGGGGATGATGATCCCAACACAGAGAATCAGAATTAGCCTCAAGGCATACGATCATAAACTCCTGGACCAGTCTTTGAATGAGATTGTTGACACGGCTAAGAGAACCGGTGCAAGAATTGCCGGGCCTATACCATTGCCTACAAAAATAAGCAGGTACACTGTTCTCCGTTCACCACACATTGACAAAAAATCCCGGGAACAGTTTGAGATGCGCACGCATAAGCGACTTGTTGACATTCTTGAACCAACTCAGCAGACCATTGACGCACTGATGAAGCTTGAACTGTCTGCTGGAGTAGACGTAGAGATTAAGCTCTAAAAACTGCTAATACGGAATTGAACAATGGCTAAGATAACAGGTCTTATGGGCCGCAAAATCGGAATGACTCAGGTCTTTGCGGAGAACGGAAACAGGGTCCCGGTTACTGTGCTTGAAGTAGGTCCCTGTACCGTAATTCAGAAAAAGACAGAGGCTAGAGAAGGTTATAATGCCTTGCAGCTCGGGTTTCATAAAAAACCGCTGTCCCGCCTTAACATGCCCGAGAGGGGCGTTGTTGAGAAGGCAGGGCTTGATCACGGATTTCGCTATATCAGGGAAATCAAGGTTGACGATACCGAGGGATTCCAGGAGGGGCAGGTTCTTTCCCTCAAGGATGTAGAGCTGGGACTGCTTGTTGATATTGTAGGAACCACCAAGGGCCGCGGGTTTGCCGGAACTGTAAAGCGTCACGGTTTTTCCAGGGGCCCGATGGGACACGGCTCCAAACATCACAGAGCCGTAGGATCCGCCGGTATGAGCGCATACCCTGGCAAGGTAATAAAAGGCAAGAAGATGCCTGGCCGTATGGGTGGCAAACGCCATACCATCAAGAATTCACTGATTGTTGATGTACGTCCCGATGAGAATCTTCTGCTTGTAAAGGGGGCAGTTCCCGGCGCGGTTAATCAGATGGTTATGGTGCATTTCAGGTAAAAGAGCCGGACTCTTGCAAATACCTCATTCTGTATTGGTAATCAAAATCGAAAATTAGGGAAAATTATGGCTACCCTTCAAGTATATAACGCAAACAAAGAGAAGGTCGGAGAACTGAGCCTCAGTGATGAGGTGTTTGGTGTAGAGCCCAGGGAAGGGATACTGCACGAAGTTGTCAGATGGCAGCAGGCAAAGAAACGTGCCGGTAATGCATGTACCAAGACACGGGCAGAGGTGTCCGGCGGTGGCAGGAAGCCCTGGAGGCAGAAGGGCACCGGCAGGGCACGTGTAGGAAGCTCCCGAAATCCCGTCTGGCGTCATGGAGGAACAGCATTCGGACCCAAACCCAGGGACTACTCCTATACCCTTCCCAAAAAGGTAAGGCGTCTTGGGCTCAGAATGGCTCTCAGCTCCAAGGCAATGAGCAACCGCCTGTTTGTGATAAATGATTACGGTATAGATGAAATCAAGACCAAAAACATGCAGGCTCTGCTGGACAGGTTCGGCGTCAGAAGTGCAGTCCTGGTGGCAGGCAGGGAAGCCACTGCAGTAAGGCTCTCTGCCAGGAATATACCCTTTGTATCTGTGTTGCCGCAGGCAGCTCTTAACGTTTACGACCTGCTCAAGCATGATTTTCTGATTATACCGGAATCTGACATCACCACGTTGGAAGAGAGACTCAAACCATGAAAGATATTTATTCTGTGTTGATCAGGCCCATCATTACAGAAAAGGCCACCAATCAGAAGGAACAGGCAAACCAGGTGGTCTTTCTTGTGGCAAAGGATGCCAACAAGATAGAAATTAAAAACGCTGTTGAAAAAATATTCAACAAAAAGGTCCTTGCAGTACAAACTATGAACCGTAAGGACAAGTACAAGAGACAGGGAAGGTATATTGGCAAAAGGCCTGATTACAAGCGTGCCATAGTAAGGCTCTATCCTGGTGAGACCATAGAATTTATTGAGGGTGTATAATGGCTGTCAAAAAATATAAACCTACTTCTCCTGCCCGCAGGGGAATGAGCATAGTGGTAGATGAGCAACTCTCAAAGGGAAAGCCTGAAAAGTCGCTTCTGCGAAAACTGAACAGAAGTGGAGGAAGAAATTCCTACGGGCGGATTACAGCCAGGCATCGAGGCGGTGGGCATAAGAGAAAGTACCGCATAATAGACTTTAAACGCAACAAGTTCTCTGTACCGGCAAAAGTGGCGTCTATTGAATATGATCCTAACCGCTCTGCCAGGATAGCCCTGCTGCACTATCTGGACGGTGAAAAACGCTACATCATCGCCCCGCATGGTCTGAATGTAGGCGACATGGTAGTTTCTGACGATGTAACTGACGTAAAGCCCGGTAACTCCATGCCGTTGAAAAACATACCCTTGGGTACACTGGTGCACAATATAGAGATGAGGCCCGGAAAGGGCGGCCAGATAGTTAGAAGTGCAGGCACTGCCGCACAGCTCATGGCTAAGGAAGGCAAGTACGTTCAGCTCAGGCTTCCCAGCGGCGAGGTCAGAATGATTTTAAACACCTGCCGTGCCACAATCGGCCAGGTAGGAAACCTTGACCACGAAAATATCAATATCGGCAAGGCAGGCAGGTCCCGCTGGATGGGAAGAAGGCCCAGGGTAAGAGGCGTAGC
>JALWJV010000253.1 GCA_026996955.1 Deltaproteobacteria bacterium | reverse complement strand
CGACTCGGAGGAGATGAATTTGTTATTATAGCGCCGACAGATCAAAACAGAATGGTTGAATTGGCACCGGAAATACTACAGAGCCTTTCCCGCCCCTATCTTTCCGGCAAAGTAACACATCTTTCCGCCAGTATCGGCATCAGCAGATATCCGGATGATGCCACCAGCGCCTCGGTTCTGAAACGTAAAGCAGACCAGGCCATGTACGCTGTCAAGCAGAGCGCAAAAAACGATTTCAATATAATTTCACGGAAAGATCCCGCCAATAAATACCGTCAGAATGTATAATTGTCAGACACATGTGGTCTTTAAAGACTAACTTAACAAGATCACTCCGCAAACGCCCATTCATTACGTTGAATAGCTACGCAGAAAGGTCCTTTTCTATCTCTTCTGTAAGGTCCCAGGGTCCAAGAAGTTCTTTTCCGTCAGCACCAAAGAGTCTTCCGTCTTTAATGCTGAACTTTCCGGATGCCATGGCACGAAGTGTCTGGACAATCAGAGGAAGCTCCCTCTTAACCCCTTCCCTTCTTATTTCAGAAAAGAGTGGCAGGTCCTCGCCGTATTTATTTTGAAGCTCCTGAATGGAACCTGCCTTTTCAAGCTCTTTTTCAAATTCGCTCCATAACGGCGTCCATTTTTCTCCCCTTATGGAAAAGGTGCAGTATGAAACAGGAGGACCCTTGTCGAGCTCCGGGGTGACAAGGTGCATCATCACCCCTGTGCTTTCAGAGCGCTGTTCGAGAAGTTGCCAGATAACCTCCTGCCATGTGCCTGCCGGCCCATCTGGTGCTGCAGGATGCAGATTGATGATTGGAAATGCACTGCACACCTCAGGGCTTACCACCCACATGTAGCCGGCAAGAACCACCGCGTCAGCCTCATGCCCCTTAAGCCTCTCAAGAACCTGATGATGAAAACGGTTTCGCCACTCCTTACGGTCAGTTTTCCGGAGATCAGGAAGGAAATTTCGTGCAGAGAAGAGAATCAGGGGAATTTTACACTCCTCTACCCTTTTTATAAGGGTATCACTTTCAGGAAATTCCCCCCTCTCCCTTGAGATGAAGCAGTATGAAAACTTTCCGGGAATTTCTCCGCTGTGGCATGCGTTGTAAACGGCATCAAAGAGTTTCAGTGCATCCAGATCACGTCCCGTGCTCCACCATCCAAATTTAAACATATCTTTCCCCTTTTGTTTTTGAGCTTAATAATCTGTACTTATTATGCTTATTAACCATGATGTCACATTAATAAAGGCCCGGAAATGGTCCTGTTTTTTTGTTATGGACTATTCAAACACATATCAACTCCAAACATTAACTGGTGCGTGCATTTTTCAAAGTAACATACTAACATAAAATACATGTCAGGCCATTCACACAAAAACCATGAAACCACCATTGAACGACTCTGGAGGCTGGTTCGACCCTACTCAAAACGGGTAAGTGCTGCAATTCTCTTCTCCCTCATAAGCTCCGGGCTTAACGGTGCCATTGCATGGCTTGTCAAGCCGGCAATGGACTACATATTTGTAGCCAAGCGTTACGAGTACATAATGTTTCTTCCTGTGGGTATCTTCCTGCTCTACCTGCTCAGGGGAGGAGCAAATTTTATTCAGGCATATCTCATGCGTACAGCAGGATTCAAGCTTATATGCAGCACCAGGGAAGAATTTTACAAGAAAATGCTCTCAATGCCCGTAGGACTGATGTCCGGCTCGTCTGCCAGTGATATGGTCTCAAGGCTTATGAATGACATAGGTCTTCTGGGCAACATACTGGCGCAGAGTTTCAGCGCCTTTCTCCTTCATATCCCGTCAATAATTGTCCTTATCTCTATTGCAATATACAGGAAGTGGGACCTTGCGCTTTTAAGTTTCCTGCTCCTTCCCTTTATTGCCTGGGGCACAAGGACACTCAGCCGCTATGTAAAAAAACACAGGAAGCGTGTACAGCACTACCTCTCCCGCATCACCCAGCGAATGGGAGAGGCTGCTTCCGGCCTTGCCATAATAAAAATTTTTGCAATGGAGCATGCAAAGTCTGAGCAGTTTGTGCATGAAAACCGAAAGGCATACAGACAGTTTGCAAGGCTTGTAAGACTTAAGATGGGGACTAAGTTTCCTATTGACTGTCTTTCTGGAATAGCCGTTGCCATTATCCTTGGCTACGGCGCAAATCTTGTGGTGAAGGATGTTATGACATCCGGTGAATTTTTCTCAGTTCTTACTGCCATAGTAATGGCATTTACACCACTTAAAAAATTAGGGGCAGCATACAGCAGTCTTCAGGAGTCCATTGGCGTGCTTGAGCGTGTTGACAGGGTGCTTGACTATCCATCAGAGCCATCAGGCACGGTCAAAGTGAACGGGCTTGCCAGATCCATAGAGTTCAGGGGTGTCAGCTTTTCCTACGGCAAAAATCTTCAGCCAATACTTAAAGACATAAATCTTGAGATACCAGCAGGCAAAATTATTGCTATCGTAGGGCCAAGCGGTGCAGGGAAAACCAGCCTGGTACAGCTTATACCAAGGTTTTACACCCCTTCGTCCGGGAAAATATTCTGGGATAATACAGACCTTAATGAAATTGATATAAGGAGTCTCAGGGCCCAGATGGCAATGGTGACCCAGGATGTAGTGCTTTTCAGTGATACCATAAGGGAAAATATCGCTGCCGGAAGGCCCGGAGCCAGTTTCGAGCAGATAGTTGAGGCGGCAAAACAGGCGCAGGCCCATGAATTTATTAAGGAGATGCCTGACGGTTACGACACTGTTCTTGGAGAAAGGGGACTTAATCTCTCAGGTGGGCAGAGGCAGCGAATTGCCTTTGCACGGGCACTGCTCAAGAACCCTCCCCTTTTAATCCTTGATGAGGCTACAAGTGCTCTCGACGCTGTTTCAGAGCAGGCAGTTCAGAAGGCGCTTGAGGTCATAATGAAAGGCAGGACAACCATTGTTATTGCCCACAGGTTGTCAACCATTCTGAATGCAGATGAGATCGTGGTGCTGGATCACGGAAGCATTGTTGCCAGAGGCACTCATGAGGAGCTGCTGTCGGACTCTGCCATATATAATGAACTTTACATGAACTGGCAGCGGACCTGAGCCATATCCCGGTTAAGGGTTGTTTCAATGTCTTATTCAATAGCTGAAAAACAGAACCTGATAAAGGCCGTTCCGGTATTTTCCCCCCTTGCTGAAGACGTGCTGAAAATGCTTGCATCTGATGCAATTACATCAGATCACCAAAAGGGAGAGATGATATTTTCTCAAGGGGACAGTGCGAGCGGTTTTCATCTGCTTGTCAAAGGCAGGGTGAAGATATTCAAGCTTTCTGCCGAGGGCAAGGAGCAGATACTGCACATTTTCATGCCTGGCCAGATGTTCGGTGAGGCCGCGGTGTTCTACGGAGGAAGCTTTCCTGCCAATGCCATTGCCCTTGAGGACTCCCGTACACTTGTTATTCCCAAATCAAGCCTTGTCAGGGCTGTGTCAAAAGATTCTGAAGTGGCCATGAACATGCTTGGCGTGCTATCTGCCAGGCTCATGCAGTTTTCAGACCTTATTGAGAATCTTTCTCTGAAGGAGGTTCCTGGAAGGCTTGCTGCCTATCTTATGCTCAAGGCTGCAGACAGTAACAGTGAAACAATTTTGCTTGATATTACGAAAAATCAACTTGCATCAATGCTTGGGACAATTCCAGAAACACTGTCCAGAATACTTACAAGGCTTGACAGGCGCGGAATCATAAGTGTTTCCGGAAAAAGTATCACTATCCTCAACCGGGATATGCTTAAAGAGTTAGCCCTGGGTACCGGGAGATTATAAAATAGTTTTTTTATCTACTCCACACTTAAGAAGTGTTGAGCATTTTCCGATTAACATAAAGGAGACCAGCTCAATATAAGGGTAACCGTCAAATTCTATGAAAAAAGAAGAGATAACAAATGCGTTCAGGGCAATAATTCCAAAGCTTGACGCAATGCCCCTACCAGATGCCGTTACTGCAAGGCTCCTTTCGGCCATAGGCGAAGGATGTTCCGCTGAGGAACTCAAAGAGATAATTGGGTCAGATCCAGCTATAACTGTACAGGTATTGAAGGTAAGCAACAGCGCTTACTACGGTCAGCGCACCCAAATTCAAAATCTGGACAGGGCAATACTACTCATGGGCGTTGAGGAGATACGCAATATCTGCCTTTCACTATGCCTGATAGCCAGATTTAATCCTGTTCAAAAATATGCTGAAAAATTTGACATTGAATGGTTCTGGAAACACAGTCTTTTAACAGCAATCCTTGCATCTCGCCTTGCAAGAGGAAGGCAATGGATTGCCCGTGAAGATGCCTTCATTATGGGACTTCTTCACGATATCGGCAAAATTATATTTGCAGTAGCCCTGCCCAAAATTTTTGACAAATTCGCCACAGTAGCCGGAACTGCCACAGGCCAGGCATTCTACGAAGTTGAGAGAAAGGCGGGGCTTTCTCATACCCTTATTGGCTCATGGATAGCTACCAGATGGGGACTTCCTCCTATACTGAAGTATGCAATAGAGTCTCATCATGAACCGGAAAATACAATAGATGATTTTTCAGGCCATGTAGCCTTGATTAATATTAGCGACATCATGGCCCAGACCCTTTTACCCGGCGAGCTAGTACAGATGGAAGAACCGTATCCGGCTACATGGGCCCTTGATAAGCTCAATATCAATTTTGAGAACTGGCCCGATATGTTAAAGGATGCTGAAAGTGCTCTTCAAGATGCAGAGAGCATGTTTGCCATATTTAGGAAATAAATAACCGACGACTAATTAATGAATGATTTGCCGAACGATAAATTCTGCTGCAACGTTTGTGACAAGCAGTTGAAAAGAGTACATTCAATGTCTGCAGACATGCAGGTCGATACATATTCCACCATGCATGCCATGGGAATTATCCTTCGTATTACCGAGGTAATGCTGCAGGACATCTCCCGTGATGAGGTCTGTCAGAAAATAGTTGATATAATTGTAGAGGAAACTGGTTTTGAGAATTCATCAATTCTCCTCTACGACCCTTCCAGTGACAAACTCAAACTCCAGGCGGCAAGCAACGCAGCAAAGATATATAAGGGCATCACTGTTGACAATTTTAACAGGGGGCTTGAATTTGAGCGCGAGTTCGGTCTTGCCTGGGAGGTATTTGAATCACAGGTCCCTATATTTATAAGCGATAGTTCAAAAGAAAAAATTCCTGAAGTAGAGGGAGCAAAAATTAAACCCATTGCCCTTGCCTGTCTTCCCCTGGCATCGGAAGGTGTGCTTAACATCAGTAACGGGGCCCCTTTCAAGTTTACAACGCGCACCAAGCGGGATTTAGTTATTCTCGCCTCGGTTATCGGCAATATCTTGCTGTGCTCCGGCAAGGGTGACAAGCTCCATGCCTCGCACAACCAGCTTCAGAACATGGTAGCTGCAAAAACCGTCGAGTTTAACCGGATTAATCGGGATCTGCAGGAATCAATAAATTATATGGAGGCAATAATAGAGAATACCCCCCAGGGTATCTGCCTTCTTGATCATTTCGGCACGGTAAGGAATGTAAACCGTTCCCTTCTCAGGGATCTTGGATGTGAACCAAGTTACCTTGTGGGACAATCAATCAAGAAACTCTTCAAGGATCCTGATCATTACATGCGGTTTCGTACTGCCCTTGAGGCAGGTTCCATGCTAAGACTATCGGATATTCCTATTGTCCGGAAAGACGGCACCTCTATTGCTGCAGACCTTTACATGCATCCCATTAGGCACAGCCAGAGTGACACATGGAACGCCATGGTTGTTATACACGATATAACCGCACAGAAGCAGGCAAGCAGGCAGATGGCCTATGTGGAAAAGCTTCGTGCCCTTGGCACCATGGCAGGGGGTATAGCTCACGACTTCAATAACCTGCTTGCAACAATCAATGGCAACGCCGAGCTTCTTGCCTTGGAGATCGAAGATGAGGTCCAGCTTGCACGAGTGAACAATATAATTGTTGCGGTGGCTGATGGCGCCCATTCTGTCAAAAGGCTTCAAGCTTTTACTGGATTTGGCGCCGAAGAACGTTACCATACTGTCCTAAAGTCGGATATAGACAAGGCCGTCAGCGAAGTTATAGATCTGACCCGCCCCATGTGGTTTGACGAGCTTAATCCCCGGGGCATCAATATTCAGATACAAAAAGAGATCCCGCCATTACCCCCGGCTGCCATACACGAATGTGACCTTAGAGAGATCCTTACAAATTTGGTTTTCAATGCAGTTGAGGCAATGCCGTCAGGTGGCACTATAACTTTTAGAGCAAAGCAGGTGGATGAAAGCATTCAACTCAGTGTATCCGATACGGGTGTCGGCATGCCCGAATCCATTAAGAACCGTATTTTTGACCCCTACTACTCCACCAAGGATGTTTCCAACTCAGGGCTTGGCCTTAGTGTCTGCATGGGGCTGCTCTCACAGGCCGGCGGCACCATCACTGTGGAAAGTGAGCAGGGTAAGGGCACCACTTTTATAATTAATCTGCCCCTTGCAGAGCACGAGGTCCAGGAGAGTCAGCAAACAAAGGAAAGCGATGTATCTCACCTGAAAATACTAGCAGTAGATGACGAGGCGCAAATTATAGAACTGCTGACACTTATGTTGAAGGAGGCGGGACATGATGTAATAGGCTGTACCGAACCCCTGGATGCTCTTGAGCTTATTGAAAAGGAAGACCTGGACCTGGTACTTACAGACCTTGGCATGCCAGGAATTTCAGGGTGGGAAATAGCTAGAAAGGCCAAGGACAGGGAAGTACCGGTTATACTTCTTACAGGCTGGGGAGCCCAGTATGAGGACAGGGAACTTACGGAAAAAGGAGTTAGTGCCGTGGTTAGCAAGCCATTTAGGTTATCTGAACTCACACAAATCATTCAGCAAGCTACTAACTCTTAATATCTCATCCATATGACTAATATCCTGCATCTCTCCCCTGACTCTCCCTCTCTTTTACGCTGATTATCACATTAACAATATACACATTCTTGAAATTTACTCCCCGTTTCTGCAATTCTTTTTTCTTCTTCTGCATACTCACTGGACATTGCGGTATGATGTGTTAGTTTTTGGCAAATAATCGTATTTTGTCGCTCTATTAAACCATACCTGCAGGTATCCACATCTTCTACCTAAAAAATTCTATATGCCATCACAGATTGATCAACGTGGTAATTGGCGTGTAACAAAGGCATGAAAGACGAACTGCTTGACATAGACAAAAAGCTCATCTGGCATCCATATACCCAGATGAAGGATTTTGAAAACAGGGACCTTCTATTTGTGGACAGGGCAGATGGTGTTTTCCTCTACGACAACAGGGGAAACAGCTACTATGACACCATCTCGTCCTGGTGGTGTGTCATGCATGGACATAACAACCCTGTTATAAAGAAAGCCATAAAGGAACAGTTGAACAGGCTTGAGCAGGTACATTTTGCCGCTACCACCCACCAGGGCGCCATTGAGCTTGCCAGGTGGCTGGTTGACATAACCCCTGAGCCCCTTTCAAAGGTCTTTTATTCAGACAATGGCTCCACTGCCAACGAGGTGGCGCTGAAGATGTCCTTTCAATACAGGATTCTCAAGGGGCAGGAGCAGCGTTCAAAATTTGTCTCTCTTGAACGAGGGTACCACGGGGATACCATAGGTACAATCAGTCTTGGAGGTGTTCCAACATTTGAAGGTCCATTCAAGCCGCTGACCTTTGACTCAATCCGGATTCCGGCTCCATACTGTTACAGGTGTCCTGCTGGAAGCACTGCCCCTGACCCTTCTGACTGGACAGACTTGAATGGGGGAGCGTTTTCAAGGCTGAACTGTTCACTTGAGTGCCTGGAGCCTTTCAGAAAGGTGCTGTCAGAGCAGGGTTCAACCATAACGGCAATGATCCTTGAACCATTGCTCATGGGTGCAGGTGGAATCATCATATACCCACCTGAATATTTAAGAGAACTGGCATCTCTTTGCAGAGAGCACGGCATACACCTTATCTTTGACGAGGTGGCAACCGGATTTGGCCGCACGGGCACTATGTTTGCCCTTGAACAGGCAGAGGTAGTTCCTGATTTTCTCTGTCTTTCAAAGGGCCTTACCGGCGGATATCTGCCCCTTGCCGTGACCCTTACCACAGATGAAATATACAACGAATTTTACGCCGACTACTCTGAAGGGAGAACATTTTTCCACGGCCATACCTTTACAGCCAATCCCCTTGGATGTGCAGCAGCCCTTGGCTCTGCCAGGATTTTTCAGGAAGATGATGTCATAAAGGGGCTTGAGCCCCGCATCCTTGCCCTTCAGAAGGGTAAGGAGTGTTTCAGGGAACTTGAGTATGCAGGCGATGTCAGGGGCATGGGTATGGCAGCAGCAGTTGAGATAGTTTCTGACCGCAAAACCAAAGCCCCTTTTGATCCGTCAGTCAGGGCAGGATGGCAGGTTTATCTTAAAGGGCTTGAAAAGGGACTTGTGCTGCGCCCACTGGGAGATGTCACATACCTCTTCCTTCCCCTTTGCACCACAACTGCACAGATTGAAGACATACTTCACAGGACCAGAGAGACCCTGGAAGAGGTTTTTGCTACATTAAAAAGATTATGAACAAGTCGCCTGGTTTCCCCCTGTCAGATATTAAAAAAGCGGAAGGCATACCCCTTGAAGAACTGCTTTCCCTTGCCCTTCATACCAAGCTTTCAAACAGGGGAGACAAATTTTCACTCTGCACCATTTCAAATGCCCGTTCAGGAAGGTGCAGTGAGGACTGTTCATTTTGTGCACAGTCTTCCCACTACCAGACAGAGGCGCCGGTCTATGGTCTTAAGTCTGTTGAAGAACTGGTAAAAGAGGCCTCGGATGCAAAAGAGGCAGGTGCTCAGAGATTCAGCATAGTTACCAGTGGACGCGGGGTTTCGGGTAGAGAGATTGATGAACTTGCAAAACGTGTTGAAGCAGTAAAAAAAGTCGGCATAAATGTCTGTGCCTCACTTGGAATTATTGAACGAAGTGCCCTGGAAGAGCTTAAGGCAGCAGGATTAAGCCGCTATCATCATAATCTTGAGGCATGCGAGGATTTTTTCAGCTCCATCTGCTCCACCCACACCTATTCCCAAAGGGTAGGGACGATTAGGGCTGCACAGGAGGCAGGGCTTTCTGTCTGCGCAGGGGGGATTATCGGCCTTGGTGAAACCCGCAGTCACCGAACTGCACTTGCCCTTGAGCTTGCAGGCCTCAAAGTGGATTCAGTTCCTGTAAACATCCTGGTTCCAATAAAAGGCACCCCTCTCTTTGGGCTCCCTCCCCTTCCCGTTCATGAAATTCTTCGCTCAATTGCCATAATGAGGCTTGCAAATCCATCAGCAGCAATTCGTATTGCAGGGGGCAGGGATTCAATACTCAAGGACTTCCAAGCCAGTGCCTTTCTGGCAGGGGCAGATGCCATGCTTATAGGCGGCTACCTTACCGTCAGGGGTAGGCCTGTGGATGATGATATCAGGCTGGTTGAAGAGATGAAGATATTGTGGAAACAGTATGAAAAAGGAACGTGAGATATCAGCCCCCGGGCCCCTGGAGATTTTTGCCGCATTCCTTAAGCTGGGGCTTACTGCCTTTGGCGGGCCTGCCATGGTTGCCTATATCAAGGACCTTGCGGTCAAGCAGAAAGGCTGGGTAAAAGAACGGGATTTCAGCCACGGCGTAGCCCTTGTCCAGACCATTCCAGGGGCAACGGCAATGCAGGCAGCAGCCTATGCAGGGCTTCGGGCTGCAGGCCCTTCAGGTGCCCTTTGTGCCTATACAGGCTTTTCTCTCCCAGCCTTTATACTCATGCTGATCCTTACCATTGCCTACAGTCATGGTCAGAATCTTCCAGCAGTCCTCTCCCTTTTTTCTGGCCTTAAGGTAATAGTTGTGGCTATTGTGGCAAATGCTGCAATCAATTTCGGGAAAAAGACAATCAGGTCATACCCGGACGCCCTGCTTACAGCAGCAGGTGCGGCTTACATCATACTTAACGGAAGCCCTGTTACTGTTATCATACTTTCTGCAATAGCAGGTCCGCTGATTTACATGCGGGAAATAAGAAAAGGATCTAAAGGACAATCGCAATCCCAGGGGGCATTTGACAGGATTTTTTTACAAAGAACCTTCAGGTTTGGCATTGCTGTTTCTGCATGTATTGCTGCACTGCTTGCATGCCTTGCATATTTTTCTCCCCGCCTTGCAACACTTGGTCTGATTATGACCAAGATTGACTTTTTTGCCTTTGGGGGTGGATATGCCTCTCTGCCCCTTATGCTCCATGAGATATCAGATGCCAGAAAACTCCTTGATGCAAAGACTCTAATGGATGGAATAGCCCTGGGCCAGGTCACTCCAGGGCCCATAGTGATAACTGCTACATTTGTCGGGTACATGCTCTACGGCTTGTCAGGTGCAGTTATCGCCACACTTTGCGTATTTGCCCCTTCATTTGTAGTGCTTCTGCTCATTACCCCCTGGTTTGACAGAGTAAAGTCAAACGCCATATTCAGGCAGGCAATGAGAGGGGTGCTGTGTTCATTTGTAGGGCTGCTTGTGGCTGTGGCTGTGCGTTTTGCAATGGCTGTGCAGTGGCAGATAATGGCAGTTTTGATAAGTCTTGCAGCATTTGCAGCACTTCGTTTCAAGGTTGATATACTGTGGGTGGTGGTTGGAGGCGGTTTGCTGTCGATATTACTACTGTAGCCTTGCGACAGAGGTAAACGAAGGTTGGTAAATGATATGAACAGATATATCCCCCTTATCCTTACAGGTGTCCTGCTGAACGCAGCAGCCCAGCTTGCCCTTAAAAAGGGCATGAGCGCCATCGGGCACTTTCAGTTTTCAGTGGAAAATATCCTTCCCATTGCATACCGGGTTGCCCTTAACCCTTTTGTAATAGCAGGTCTTGCATGTTACGTTATAAGCGTTGTTGTGTGGCTTATGGTGCTTTCACGGGTGGAGGTAAGTTATGCATATCCCCTTCTGAGCGTTGGCTATATTGTTACAGCCTTTGCCGGAAAGTATTTTTTTGATGAGGCACTTACCCCTGTGAGGTGGGCAGGAATAATTGTCATATGCCTTGGGGTCTATCTTATTACCAGGAGTGCTGCCTAATGGATAACAGACCTGTTCGAGAAAATTTTCTTCCCTTCTCCAGACCAACCATTGGAGATGCAGAGATTAACGAGGTGGTTGACAGCCTTAAAAGCGGCTGGATTACCACTGGCCCAAAGGTAGCAAGGTTTGAGGAACAGTTTTCAGAATGGGCTGAAGGGGCCAATGCAGTAGCTGTAAATTCTGCAACATCAGGGCTTCATCTTGTGCTGTGCTGCCTTGACCTGAAACCTGGAGACGAGATTATCACATCGTCCATAACCTGGCCTTCCACAGTAAATAACATAGAAATCTGCGGAGCAACGCCGGTCTTTGCAGATGTTCACAGAGATACCCTTCAGATTGATGCTGATGCAGTAGCTGAAAAAATCACAGAGCGGACAAGGGCAGTAATCCCGGTTCATTTTGCCGGCGCCCCCAGTGACCTGGACGCACTCAAGACATTATGCTCCAGGCACAATATCCACCTCATTGAAGATGCGGCACATGCAGTGGGTACTGAGTACAAGGGTAAAAAAATAGGGGTTGGCTCAGAGGCTGCGATATTCAGCTTCCACCCTATTAAAAACATCACCACAGGTGAAGGCGGAATGATCCTCACTGATAATGATCAGTGGGCAGACAGAATGCGAAGGCTCCGCTTTCATGGCATCTCCCGTGATGCCTGGAAGCGATACGCCAGGGGCGGGATTCCCCAGTATGAGGTGACAGAGCCGGGGTTCAAGTACAACATGCTTGATCTTCAGGCAGCAATAGGCATTCACCAGTTTGCCAGGCTGGATGAGTTTAATGCCAGGCGAAAGGCGCTGGCCCTGAACTACCTTGAAATGTTGCATGAAATTCCTGAAATAATGCCGCTCTCCCTTGTGGAGTATCCCCATGTTCATGCATGGCACCTCTTCATTGTCCGCCTTGATACAGATGCTGTTACAGTGAGCCGGGATGAGTTCATTGCCGCCATGCAGGAGGAGAATATTGGCATTGGCCTCCATTTTCCAGCAGTCCATTTGCAGCAGTACTACCGGGAGAAATATGGCTACCGCCCGGGTATTCTTCCGGAATCAGAGTGGAACAGCGAAAGGCTCTTTTCCATTCCCCTCTACCCCCTTATGACAGACGATGACCAGCAGGATGTGGTTAATGCCCTGAAAAAGCTGGTTTCAAGATTCCGTAAATAAGTCCGCAAACCTGAATATAGCCCGGTTATTTTAGTATGGCCTCTCCAGTTGCATTAAAAATTGATGTTGATACCCATGAGGGCATGAGGGACGGTGTGCCTGTTCTGCTTGATATCCTTGAACAACATGGGCTCAAGGCAACATTCTGTCTCTCCTTTGGGCCTGACAATGCAGGAAAGGCAATCTTCCGGTTATTCAAAGACCCGGCCTTTCTTAAAAAGATGCTTACAACCGGGGCGCCCAGTCTCTACGGGTGGCGGACAGTTCTATCAGGCACCCTTCTTCCGGCGCGTCCCATCGCATCAGCATTTCCGGAGCTTGTAAGGGATATTGTGAATGAGGGCCATGAGTGTGTGGTTCACGCATGGGATCACAGGTTATGGCAGGACCATCTTGAGGAGATGTCTGAGGCGCAGATAAGGGCAGAGTTTGCCAAAGCCTTTGATGAATATGAAAAGATACTGGGCAACAGGCCCCATGCGGTTGCTGCCCCGGGATGGCAGGCAACGGAACTGAGCCTTGAAGTGGAGGCTGGCCTTGGGCTTGACTGGGCAAGTGATTTGAGAGAAGGCCCGCCCTGTTTTTTAAGGGTCAGGAACCAGCCCCTTGACCTGCTGCAGATTCCAACCACAGGCCCCTGTATTGAAGAGATTCTGGCTGCAGACATCAGGGAAAAGCAGGAAATTTCAGATGCACTGCTTAATGCCCTGTCAGCAGAGCCTTACCCTGTGCTTGCTGTCCATGCCGAGGTGGAAGGAGGTATGTTTTCATCATTTTTCAATGAATTCCTGCCAAGGCTTCTCTCTGCCCATAACGGGTGCATAACAATTGGCCAAATGGCAGATGGGCTCCTGAAACAGAGAGAAAAAATCCCTCTGAGGGATTTTACCCGCATAACACTGCCTGGCAGGGCTGGTACTGTGGCCTCCTCTGCCTGACCAACCTGAAAGCTCAGGGCAATTTTCTTGGGTTCATGTGCAGCTTGAGGGTTCCGTCCGGATATACCACTGCAAGAAGCTTCTTGGCCCTCATGGCAATATCTATCATGTGTTTTGAGCCCTCAGATTTCCTGTCCCAGAATATGATGACACAGTCAGAGGCCTTCAGCAGCACCTCGTTTCTCATCATTGTTGCCTTGAGACCGTGCTTATCCCATTCAGACGGGATAATTTTCCAATCAATTTCGTTTTCCTCGGCATAACGCTCTCCAAGGCGGTCTGCACCTGGTGCATTTCCGGAATAGAGAGTATCTCCGCTTACCAGGAGCATATCAAGCACATCCTTGACAAGCTCGTAGGAATCAAAACTTCTGGAACCACCAACAGCTATTTTAGCCATGAAAACTTACTCCTTAATGAAATGGGAACATCCGGTTAATCCTGCTTGCAGAATACCAGATTTCATGATGTTTTTCCAATGAAACCGGTTATGATCCAATCATGACCGGATTTTGGGCTGCACAGTTACAAACTTTCTATAATTGCAGTATATTACAGAAATAACTATCATGCGCACGAGTTGAACATGACAGTAACAACCGAGAATCCATTTTGCCACGCTGAATGGATACAAAATAATCGTAACTGTTCAGCGTATTAACAGGAACCTAGATTGAGCGATTGTCGAATTTGCTGCAGATCCGCGAAAGAGGAATTCCCATAATAGTCGGCTATATGGGGATTCCTCTGACAAAGGAGATGCAGTAAATACGGCAATCCCGAAGGG
>JALWJV010000252.1 GCA_026996955.1 Deltaproteobacteria bacterium | reverse complement strand
CATATCACCATTTGCCCTTGCCACCATGCCGCACCGTTCAATGAGTGCCTTCATGTTGGCGGATATGTCGGCAAAATAGGTGGGGGAGCCAAGAAGTATCCCGTCTGCCTCAAGCATCTTTGAAATACACTCATTTATCATATCATCATCAACTGCACAGCGCCTGTCCTTGTTCTTGAAACATTTATAACAGGCAAGGCATCCGGAAATATTATGTCCCGAAAGCTCCACAAGTTCTGTTTCAATACCCGCGGACTCAAGCTCTTCAAGCACAGTACCAAGAAGCCTGGCAGTGTTTCCGCCCTTCCTAGCACTGCCGTTAAAAGCAACAACCTTCATTTCGACTCCTCTTTCCAAATTTTCTCAAGCTCTGAAACAATATCTGGAATATCCATACGGTCAGTGTCAAGTGCGTAATCTGAAAATTTTCCATAAAGCGGCTCTCTTTCAGAAAGCACCTGTGAAACCTCATCCCTTAAACTTGAAGCGCTGCTTAAAGACGGCCTCAGGGAATCAGACTGGGAATCTGCTTCAATCCTGCTCACTATCGAGTCAACCGAGGCCTTGAGCCATACAACCAAAACCCCGTCAGGAAGATTCTCAAAAATCTCCTCGTGAAGCACCGCCCCTCCCCCACAGGAAACAACTGCGTCTCCTTCCTTGTGAATGATCTTGCGCAGGACTGCCTTTTCCATTGACCTGAAGCTCGGCCATCCGGATTCAGCAACAATTTCTGCCACACTCTTTCCGGCTTCTTCCTGAATCAGATGGTCTGAATCCACAAACTCCACACCCAAGCGCCGGGCAAGTGCACTGCCCACGCTGGTTTTCCCTGTGGCGCGGTATCCTGTCAGAAGCAGTTTCATTAATTACGGGACGCTTTTTTACACCGTTTAATTGTCACACAATAGTGGATGCATTCTCTCTAACAGCATTAAGCTGAGCTGCAACATCTTTCCATACATCCCAGAACTCCGGGAAGGATTTCCCAACACAGTCAGGGTCAAGCACCTTGATGCCAGGAACCCTTAAAGAGGCAACGGCAAAACACATTGCTATCCTGTGATCATCATAGGTCTCGATCTCAGCCCCCCTGTAGCCATCGCCACCATGAATTACAAGGCCATCCTGCTCCTCTGTAATATTGACTCCAAGCTTTGAAAGCTCAGTTGCCATGGCCTTGAGCCTGTCAGTCTCTTTAATGCGCAGATGCTCAACATTGGTGATGCGGGTAGTGCCTGTTGCAAAGGATGCAACCACGGCAAGGGTAGGAACCACGTCAGGCCACTTGCTCATATCAATATCAATGCCCTGAAGCCCGCCCTCAGGAGGTCCCTGGACAGTCACACCCTCAGGACCCTTTTCTACCAAGCATCCCATGGACCCTAGGATGTCTACAAAGGCAGCATCCCCCTGAAGGGGATTTTCAGGAATGTTTTCCACAGTTACCCTGCTTCCGGTTATGGCTGCGGCTGCAAAAAAATATGAAGCACTGGAGGCATCACCTTCAACTGCGTACTCCCTGGCATTGTAGCACCCCTGGGGTACCAGAAAACTGTCGTCTTTTTCCTGGACAGAAATGCCAAAGGCATTCATTACCGCAAGTGTAATGTCAACGTATGGACGGGAAACCAGCGGCCCGTCAAGCTTGATAACCGCAGGCTTTGAGTCAGAGGGTGCAACAAGGAGCATTGCAGAAAGAAACTGACTGCTCTTTGATGCGGCAAGAGTGGCCTCCCCTCCCACAATTCCATCTGACTCAATGCGTACTGGCGGACAGCCCGTCCCTTTCACAGATTCTGCCTTTACACCCCATTGTGACAGGGAATCAAGCATGGGCTGCACAGGGCGCTCACCCATCCTCTCGGTTCCGGTAAGCACAGTGACTCCCCTGGCAAGACCGGCAACCGCAACCATGAACCTGATGCCAGTTCCGTTATTGCCCATAAAGATCTCTTTGTCCCCAGGGGCATTTAATTTGCCCGCTGTGCCACGTACTTTCAGGTCATCGCCCTTATCAACTATTGAGACGCCCATGACCTCAAGGGCAGACCTCAGCATGCGGGTGTCCTCACTATGAAGAGGGCCCTTAAGCAGGCTTTCTCCATCTGCAAGTGCCGCGGCTACCAGTGCCCTCTGGGTAATACTCTTTGATCCAGGCACCCTTACCTTTATATTTCCAATCTCAGAATTCATGATTCAGGCTTTATGTCAATTTGATAGATTTATGATATGGTGCGCTGACTCTACAAAAAAAGACCGTTATGTCAACGAAAGAGGCCACAAAAAAGTAAAAACAGCCATACTACTCAAAAATCAAGCGGACTGGTGAGCTTTGAAATATCCCTGTCCATCACGTGCGTGTAAATCTCTGTGGTTTTCACATCCTGATGCCCCATCAACTCCTGAAGGACCCTGATGTTAATGCCATGCTCAAGCATGTGTGTTGCAAAGCTGTGCCTCAAAGTGTGACACGTGACCCTCTTGTCAATCCCTGCCCTTGCTGCTGCACGTTTTACTGCCTTCTGCAGGCCGGATTCATTAACATGATGCCGCCTGCAAGCCCCTGTCCGCGGATCAACCGACAAGTTCTTGGAAGGAAACAGGTACTGCCACGCCGTCTCCCTGCATGCATTTGGATACTTCCGTGCCAGTGCCTCAGGTATGTAGGTTTCTCCATATCCCTTCTCTAGGTCTTCGTGATGAAGTGCCTTTACACGGGTAACCTGCGTCTTCAACTCCTCACGGATATTATCCGGCAGGATTGTTGAACGGTCGCGTCCTCCCTTTCCCATCACAACATGAATGCGATTTCTAGAAAAATCAATATCCTTTATCCGTAGCCGAATACACTCCATCAACCTCAGTCCCGA
This sequence comes from Deltaproteobacteria bacterium, assembly GCA_026996955.1. GTDB lineage: Bacteria > Desulfobacterota > Dissulfuribacteria > Dissulfuribacterales > QOAL01 > S144-17. The sequence goes on along the minus strand of JALWJV010000252.1, from coordinate 627 downwards.
ACCATACAACAAACGCGCCATAAGGCCATGCGTCCCGGTGATATATAAAAAAAGCCGTTTAACCTCATCATGGGACAAGACCGTTGGCAGCCTCGGTTTACGCTTTGACCTTACCGGCGTAATCTCCGGTTCTAGCGGTTTGAAAAGCACATTTCGATACAGGAATACCAAGGCATTCAACGCCTGCCTCTGGGTCGATGCAGAAACATGCTTTTCAGTGGCAAGATGCGAAAGAAAACGCTCTATATCCTTGCTTGAAAGATGCTTTGGATGGGTTTTACTACCAAAAAATCGAATATACTCCAAGATCCACTTACAATAGGTCTGTTCAGTCCGGTAAGCATAATGGTGGTAACGTAAAACTTCGCGCACCTGATCCATAAGGCGCAGTTTAGGGTTGGGACGAAATTTCGGTTTACTTTCCATGTTTTTTGTCATAGTATCCTCATAGACGGACAGGATACCATATTCAAAAAATTTTTCAGCTTTATTTGCAAAATATCCCAATATATGGAAAAAATGATTTCTATATGAACAAATATGAATGACTTTTTCCATGTATTAACACTGTTCGATTGAAAAATGAAATATCCAGGTACTGGAAAAATAATATTTCAAGATCAGGAA
>JALWJV010000251.1:12560-14171 GCA_026996955.1 Deltaproteobacteria bacterium | reverse complement strand
TTTCTTGTTTTTCTAAGGCTTGCTTCGCCAAAATCGCGAAACTCGCTCGTGCCTCGCTCAGACAGACGCGATTTTATGGCTGCGCTTCGCCAAGAAAAACTACGAAATTGTTCAGAGTCTCTCCAAAACAAGACCATTTACCACGTTGAATAGATACAATATTTTATCCTGAACTTTCATGACATGGAGTTTTGGAACCAGCAAAAAAACTTTGCGTTCTTTGCGGTTCAGCTTTTGTACCTTTTGAGACTTTCAGTCGTGAGCGGTTTTCAGATGAAATTGAGCATTTCAAAATAAGGAATAATGGCCGTATTATTTAAAAAACTGACTGAAAAATTAAGTTCCCGTCTATTTGTAACCGGTTACCAGGTGTCGTTTCTGGTGCTGCTGGCAATGTTTTCGGTTGTTGCCATCATAAGCGCCATTGGCACCTACCGCATCTCAATGGAGGGGGCAAAAAACCTGCTGGAGACCCGTGCTGTTGACGTTGCCGTAAACATAGGCTTTACCCTTGAGAGGCTGGGGCTTCGGAGCAATATCTTTCAGGAGATGCTGAAGAGTGACAAATGGGAACACCTGGCATTTCTTACCCTCTATGACCGTGACGGCACCATACTTATCCACTCAAACGAGATGCTTTCCGGAAGGCGCGTCTATGATGAGCATGCCCAGCAAGTGATGCGCACCATGACCCCTGTGATAAGTTTTCAGAAACTTGCAACCGGAGAAGAGGTGTTTGTCCTGTACTTCCCCTTAAGGCTCCATATTGCCCCGGAGACCACTGAACCGGTGGGAAACGCATTTTCATCAGGACAAGGGCAGGATAGCATTGACACAGGGGCAGTTGAGGAACTTAAACCCATGCCCCTGGCCAAGACTTTCTGCCTCAAGGTTGCCCTGCATCCCTACAAGGCCTATGCCATTACCCGCAAGGCAAATATACAGCTTGGTCTGATAATTTCATCCATTGTTATACTCTGGGTAATGGCGCTGTTCTTCATAAACTCATGGAGACGCAACTACCGCCTTGAAGAACAGCTTGTTGAGCAGGAACGTCTGGCTGTGCTTGGACAGATGGCAGCAGTTCTTGCCCATGAGATACGTAACCCCTTGAGCAGTATCAAGGGCTTTGCCCAGATTCACATGGAGGATGCCGCAGACTGCCCGGATGCAGAAGACCTCAGGGAGGACATGGAGCTGATAGTAGAGGAGACTGTACGGCTTGAGCGTCTTACAAGTGCCCTGCTTGAATATGCACGCTCTCCATCCCTCAGGGACAGCGCTTTTATGCTTGAGGAGTTCTGCAGAGACCTTGTGCGGCATGCCGGAAGTGCCGGTTCTGCCGAGCTTGTTGATTTTGAATGTGACAGCGGAGAGGTGCACCTGGACAGGGAGAAGTTCCTTCAGATAATCATAAACCTGGTACAGAATGCCACAGATGCAGTAAAAGATCAGCCTGATGCCCGGATTCTGGTTTCCATACGGCTCCAGGATGACAGCGTTATACTTAAGGTTGCAGATAATGGTCCGGGTATCCCTGAGGAGATAAAAAAGAAACTCTTTGAGCCTTTTGTAACCACCAAGACACGGGGCACGGGCCTTGGCTTAAGC
>JALWJV010000251.1:0-12550 GCA_026996955.1 Deltaproteobacteria bacterium | reverse complement strand
GTAAAGAGACTCTGCGATGCCATGGGAGGGAAGATTGAACTGGAAAGCGCACCGGAACGCGGCACTGTGGTTACCATAAAGTTTCCCCAGGCTGAGCCTCATGAGCCGGAGGAAAGTGAATAATGCCCGAAAGCCCGCAGTCAAACTTTACGCTTACCTGTGCAGCAGGGCTTGAATCCCTCTGTTCCCAAGAGATAACAGCTTGCGGAGGAAGTGTTATCTCCGCGGCAAGGGGGCTTGTTCGCTTAAAGGGCTGCATTGAAACCGCCTACAGGCTCTGCCTGTTCTCCCGCTTTGCCTCCCGCATACTTCTTGAGCTTTCAGAGTTTCCGGTCACTGATGAACGCAGTATTTACAAAAATGCCTGGAAGATAGACTGGGCCCGGCACATGGGAGTTGAAACAACCTTTGCGGTTGACTGCAGGCTGTCACATTCCACGCTTTCTCACAGCGGTTACGCCGCCCTGATGGTAAAGGATGCCATAGTTGACTGGTTCAGGGAAAAATTCGGCAAAAGGCCCTCTGTGGATACCGGGCGGCCTGATATACGGGTAAGGCTTAATGTGCATGAGGATCAGGGTGTGCTGTGCCTTGATCTTTCAGGAGAAAGCCTTCATCGCAGGGGCTACCGTGATGCAGGAGGAGCAGTTGCACCTCTCAAGGAGAGCCTTGCCGCTGCAATTAACGTATTTTCCGGCTGGAATAAAGATGTCCCGCCGGACACCTCCTTTGTTGACCCAATGTGCGGTTCCGGCACTTTGCTGATTGAGGCCGCGCTTGTCTATGGAGATTCTGCCCCCGGGCTTTCCCGGACCTACTTCGGATTTCAGGGGTGGAAGGGGCATAATGAAGGACTGTGGTCAAGGATTGTTGATGAGGCAGTGGATCGGGAGGGAAAAGGGCTTCAAAAAAAATGGCCCCTGATAGCAGGTTATGATGCAGACCCTGAAAATGTAGCCATAGCAAAAAAGAACATAGAACAGGCCGGGCTTTCAGAGCTTGTTACTGTGAAAAAGGCGCAGCTTGCCCACCTGAGGCGCCCCACCAGGGATGGTTTTCTTGTTACCAATCCCCCCTATGGCCAGCGCCTCCTTGAAAAACAGGAGTCAGCCCGGCTCTTTCAGTGCCTTGGAAGGATTCTCAAAGAGGAATTTCCAGGCTGGAGGGCAGGAGTCTTTGCCTCTGACCCTGAGATGGGAGACAGGATGGGCATCAGGTGGGAACAGAAGGTGCACCTCTACAATGGCCCTATTCGATGTTACCTGTTCAGCGGAACCGTCCCTGAGACATCATCAAAACCGTTTAAGTGGCAGCCGGTTGCCCCGTCTCCTGACACACCTGCCCAGGCATTTGCTAACCGTTTGAGAAAAAATTTCAAAAAAAACGGCAAACGGGCGGCAAAGGAGGGCATAACCTGTTTCAGGCTCTACGACAGGGACATTCCTGAGTATAACGTGGCAGTTGACATTTATGAGAAGCGGGTGCTTGTCCAGGAATATGCCCCTCCTGCAAGTGTTGATGCCCAAGCTGCCTCTGAGCGTTTCAGGCAGGTGTTGGCAGCCCTTCGTCATGTGCTTGGAGTGAGCAGGGACAGGCTTTTTATCAAGCAGAGAAAACGCCAGAAGGGCAGACAGCAGTATCAGAAAAAGAAAAAGAGCGGTGGCAGAATGTACGTTGTCAGGGAAGGCAAATGTTACTTCCTGGTAAACTTCACTGACTATCTCGATACAGGACTGTTCCTTGATCACCGCCTTACACGGGAGCGAATCGGAAGGGAGGCAGCCGGAAAGAGGTTTCTGAACCTATATGCCTATACAGGAAGCGCAACTGTCCATGCTGCAATGGGTGGCGCAGAGCTTACGACAACCGTTGATCTTTCTGCATCCTATCTCTCATGGGCAAGACAGAACATGAACCTGAACGGCCTGGGCGGGCCAGCCCATGAGTTTATCAAGGCTGACTGCATGGAGTGGCTCAAAGGGTGCAGCAGGCAGTACGATCTTGTCTTCATTGATCCGCCTACATTTTCCAACACGAAAAAACAGGGCAGGGTCTTTGACGTCCAGAAGGATCACCCGGCACTTGTTGATCTTGCCATGAAACGGCTTGCGCCAAGGGGCCTCCTGCTGTTTTCATGCAACTACCGCAGGTTCAAGCTGGATACTTCACTTGAAAAAAGGTACCAGGTAAAGGACATAACCAGGGCAACCATACCATTTGATTTTGAACGTAATCCAAGGATTCACCGTTGTTATGAAATCAGGCACTTAACTGCCTGATAGCCTTGATACGTTCCAGCACTGGCGGGTGGCTGTATTCAAGAAATACCATGAATGGATGGGGCGTAAGGTTGGAAAGGTTGTCCACCGACAGTTTTTTAAGAGCGCTTATCATTGCCTCCGGATGGCCATAGCTCTCCACAGCGTACCTGTCAGCCTCAAACTCGTGTTTTCTTGAAATGGCCTTGTCAATGATGCCGGTGACCATGCCTATCGGAGCATAAAGAAAGCCAAAGAAGAACAGGCTTGCATAGACCGAGATGTGCTCCATGCTGAACGCCTCAAACAGCCCGGGGTTACCGATAAACAGGCTTAAGAGCCAGAATGTAAAGCCTGCCATGAGGATTGAACGCACAATGCCCTTGAGTATGTGTTTAAGCTTGTAATGCCCCATCTCATGGGCAATGATGGCTGTAAGTTCCTCCACTGTGTGACGCTGGATCAGGGTATCAAAGAGGACTATGCGTTTGAACTTTCCAAAACCTGTGAAAAAGGCATTGGACTTTGAAGAGCGTTTTGAGCCATCCATCTTGAACACACCTTGCATCTTGAAGTTTTCCTTCCTGGCATATTCCATAATGGACTGCTTGAGCTTTCCGTCCTCAAGGGGTTCAAACTTGTTGAATATGGGCATTATCAACACCGGGGCAACAAACATGAGCATTATCTGGAAGATGCTCAGGGCAATCCAGCAGTAAACCCATGCGGCTGGGCCTGATGTTTCAAAGAACCAGATTATTCCGGCAAATATAGGGCCGCCGATCAGTATGGTAAGCACAAGCCCCTTTATCAGGTCTGAAACAAAAGTTGCCACAGTTGTCCTGTTAAAGCCGAACTTTTCCTCTATTACAAATGTGCTCCATGCTGAAAACGGTATCTCTATGAGCTGCGATGCAACAAGCAGAATGCCTGCAAAAATCAGTCCTGTTCCAATGGAGCCATATCCTGCCTGCCGTGCAATGGAATCCACGTAGTTGAAGCCTCCAAGCAGGATAAAGGCAAGGATCAGCATGAGGTAAAAGGTGTCATGCACCAGCCCGAATGCCGTGGTCTCCCTGAGGTACTGTTGCGACTTCCTGTACCTTTCACTGTCATAGACACCCTTGAATTCATCAGGAAGTTCTTCAGAGATGTTTTTAAGATTGAGCCACGCTGCTGTTGCAGAAAGCGCATAGTTTATTACAAGTGCTGCGATTATTATGACAAGATAGATGTTCATTTCTGATATTGGGTGTAATTGTCGTTACAGTGTATCTATTCAGCGTAGTGAATGGTCTTGTTTTGGAGTGACTATGAAGAATTTCGTAGTTTTTCTTGGCGAAGCACAGCCATAAAAATCGCGTCTGTCTGAGCGAGATACGAGCGAGTTTCGCGATTTTGGCGGAGCAAGCCTTAGAAAAACAAGAAATTGTTCACCGGAACGGAAAAACAAGGCCATTCACTAACCTCAATTACCATCACTACGCTGAACAGTTACGTTACAGTTAATGTCTGGTATCAGGCCATTACAGGTTGAGCGCAGCATCGCAATTTCTGCCTGAGTTGATAACCCTTGCCCCCTCAAGCCTTTCAAAAAGCCTTTGGGCAAGTCCCTGCTGCTCTACCCTGGCAGAAAGATATGTTAAATTAACAATCAACTCATCAGTGGCAGACGTGATGCAGTAATCAGTACCAGGGACCAGAAACGTAAGCTCACTCATGCCCTTTTCCACATAGGACTCCAGCACAGCCATCTGTCCTGCAAGTGCATTTATGATTTCTGACTGGATATTTGAGCCTGACAGGAGCAGCATGCAGAGCAGGTAGTTATTGTAGAGCATTGGGGTTCCGGTGTCACTTTCCTCAATCAGAAAATCAAGAACAGCCCCGTCCCCGCCTCTGTCTGAAAGCCTTGCAAGTAACAGGTCAAGATTATCAAGAGAATCTGTGAAATCTGTATTTGACGGCCTTTCGCATGCAGAAAAACCCTCAGGAAAGGTGCAGAACGGATGCGGGCTTCCGTGTGAATCAAGGGGAAACTGTCTGCATGAAAGGGGACGGTCAACGTAAATGCTGCACAGTCCCTCCGGGTCAAGGCATGGGCAGGCATTGCTCTCTGCCGGGATCAGCCATTCTGCAACAAAGGGCCTCCTGTACGCCCTGCCCGAACTGCCACCTTCATAGCCTTCCCCAGCCGATTCCTGATTTATGTCAGGAAACGCCCCAAGGAGCAGTGAGGAAAAGGTATTTTCCGAAGTCTCTCCCTGGTACGGCATGTGTTTTACTGCCCTGCAGCAGGAATTTTTACAATTCATGCAGGCATCAAGTGTGGAATCGTGTGACATCTCAGGTTTTAACGCTCTCTTTCATTGCCCTGTCTATGGTGGTGAGCAGCTTGTGTACTTTAAATGGCTTTTGCAGGAATGGAAATCCCATCTTCCTTATCTCTTCCACCCTGCCATTTGCACCGGTGTATCCGCTTGCCAGCACCACCGGCATTTCAGGGACCTGCTCCCTGACCCACTTTGCAAATTCAACTCCGTTTCCATCAGGAAGCACCACATCACTGAACACAAGCTGAATGTTTGAACGGTTTTCTGTAAATTTCTGTTTTGCCTCCTGTACATTTTCAGCACAGATAACCTCAAAACCGTACGACTGAAAAATTTCTTTTGCGATATTTCGCACCATCTCATCATCTTCAAGCATGAGGATTGTGCGTCCACGCCCTGCAATATCTATTGATTCAAGTTTTGGCTCAGCCTCGGCATCCACATCGCCTCCACCATATTCCGGCAGGTATAGCCTGAATACAGTACCCTTTCCCGGTGTACTTTCAACATTTATCCATCCCCCATGCTGCTCAATAATGCCCCACACCACTGAAAGCCCAAGCCCGGTTCCCTTCTGGGCAGGCTTGGTGGTGAAGAACGGGGTAAATATCTGTTTCAGGTCATCCTCCTGAATCCCGCTGCCATTATCTTCAACACTAATACACACAACTCCTCCGGGGCTGTTTCCGGTTTTTAAGGATTCATTAGGATGTTGCATGACCCTCCTGCCAGTGCGCAGGGTTATCCTCCCTCCATCAGGCATTGCGTCCCGGGCATTTACAATTAAATTTACAAGCACCTGCTCAATCATTCCAGGATCTGCAAGTACCTTCAGGCTTTCACTGGGGTCAAGCTCTGCCTCAAGCTCAACATTTTCACCAATCAGCCGCCTGAGCATCTTCTGCTGTTTTTGTACCAGTTCATTTATCTCAACAATTCTCAGTCGAGGTGTCTGTTTGCGACTGAACGCAAGAAGCTGTCTTGTCAGCTCTGAGGCACGACTTGCAGCATCCACCAGACACTTTACCTGCTTAAGGGCATGTGGCTTATCCTTCATGTCCTCTGCAAGAAGTTCACCATAACCGGTTATTGCCGTAAGGAGGTTGTTGAATTCGTGTGCAACGCCCCCTGCAAGCGTTCCTATTGCCTCCATCTTCTGTGATTGCAGCAACTGGGCCTGAAGGAGTTCTGCCTTTCGTTTCGCCTTCCTTCGTTCCGTAACATCCCGAATACACATAACCATGCCCATAAAGTGTCTATTTTCATCAAAAATGGGAGCGGTAAGATACTCAACCTCTACAGGCTCACCGTTTTTCCTCCAGAAGGTATCCTGTCTGAACAGGTTGTAGTTGCCATGCTCGAGGGCACTGCAGAACGGACACTCTTCTTCTGGATACTGGCTTCTGTCCTTTCTTAGATAGTGCACCAATGAATGCAGATCATTGCCAAGGAGCTCATACCTATTGAAACCAAGTATCTTGCATGCGGCAGAATTTGCATATTCAATGTTGCCTGAACTGTCCAGTTCCAGGATACCTTCTGCTGCGTTTTCCAATATCATGTTCAGTCGCCGGTTCAATATCTTGAGATTCTCTTCAGCCTTTCGCCTCTCCTCCATGGTAATACGGTAATTTCGGGACAAATCGTTAATTGCCTGGCCCATCTCCTTGATCTCGCGTGGCCTTTCCCACTTTAATTGTGTGGGAGTATTATTGTGCAGCAAATCTTTAAGGGCCTGGACCAATTCGGCCCTGAAATGGTCTGCAACATTAGAGAGTCGCCAAACAATAACGAACACAACAAGCATTATGACTAGCCCTATAAGGGTGACTCGCTGGGTAGTTGATTTGACAACACCCTGTACCGCACTATAATCAACAGGCGCACCGCACCAGATTGATTGCTTCGGATCTGGCCCAGAAATTATTGGCACCCAGACAACCCGTTTACCGTCAGCACTGCGGAGCACACTTGGTTTACCAATACGCATCAGTTCTTGCAGACCTGGAAACTGCATGAAGGCAGCCTTTTGTTCATGGATATGTCCATTTTCGTGTGGTTTGCCTGAATATACAAAATTTCCAGTGCCTCCAACAAGGAAGTTGAATTGAAATCTGTTCAGGATGTCGGTAATGTCCAAGGTGATAGCTACCGCACCTGAAATATGCCCATTATTCCCATAAACTGGGCTGCCTATAGTGATATCTACGTGCTGGGTACGATAAACTTTATCCTTTAAGAGGGTCCTGCTATTAATGGCAAGAATAGTGAAATCCTGATCTTTGCTATTGAGACTCTTGATCTTTTCTATCGCATCTTTCTTAATTTCCAGTTCATCTGCTCCTGCCTGTCTGAATCCGTTCCCCTTAACTCGTATCATCATGAATAGTTCACGGCCATTAATATCCATAACCGCAATGTTTTTGATGTCTTGATGGTGGGTAAACAGTTCCCGTATAACCCTTGAAAGACGGGTGCGAACAAATCCTGGCGTTATCATCTCGTGGGCCTGTCCGGAAACAAGATCTCTCACTCCTGGTATATTGGCAAGGAGATGAACACCCTCAGTTCGTCTTGTAATTCTATTATTTACGTCAAGTAATTTTTCCTTGAGATTTGTAATCTGATTTTCCTCAAGGGTTGATTCCAGCACACTGATAACATGGGGCAGGTTAAGGAACATGTTAAGCAATAAAGGCAGTAGTCCCGTGGCCATGAACAGCATCAGCAGCAAGAGTCTGAATGAAATTGCACCTTGAATGGCATTTTTACAGAAACGCCCAGGCAATATATGTTTCGATAAATGGGAACTCATATTGTATTCAAGTAGTCCTCATTGCCAGCATGGCAACTTTGTTACCAACGCCACTCAAGACAAGTCAGCCCCATCTCTCAGAGCTACAGATGTTAACATAAATATCATACCTGCTACGGTCATAAAGTCTATAGCTGTCCACCTTTTGACGCTCATAATCTTGCCAACTAGCTGGATCGTGCGCCTACTTTTGTGAACACAACCACAAGAAACCTCATCTTTTTTGTTCAAGAAAGCAGATTGGACATGGCAAATTCCTTTCTCTATAATTCAAGGGAAAGGTATGTATTTGACGTGGAGTGAGTGGTTGTCGAATTTGCTGCATATCCTCTAAAGAGGCATTCCCATTATTGTTAGGTAAATTAGGTTGTTTCCATCAGGAGTAATTGCAATGAATACCGCCATAAGACAGTTACATGCACGGCAGATTCTCGATTCCCGTGGTACCCCCACAGTGGAAGTGGACTGCATTCTTGCAGATGGAAGCCTTGGTCGGGCAGCCGTGCCATCAGGTGCTTCCACGGGCAGCCATGAGGCCGTTGAACTTCGGGATAACGATGAACTTCACTTTTTCGGTAAAGGCGTGCTCACCGCTGTGTCAAATGTGAACAATCTGATTGCCGGAGAAATTGTAGGTATGGATGCCAGGGGGCAGAGGGAAGTTGACAGTGCCATGATCGCGCTTGACGGAACTTCCAACAAGTCTCGTATCGGCGCAAATGCCATGCTTGGTGTATCTCTTGCTGTGGCCAGGGCCGCTGCAGTCTCCTCCAGGCTCCCGCTTTTCCGTTACATCGGCGGTATGCAGGCCCTAAGGCTCCCAGTGCCCATGATGAATATTATAAATGGGGGTGTGCATGCCGGATGGGAAGGATCAGATTTCCAGGAATACATGGTAGTGCCTTACGGAGCCAGAAGTGTGTGCCAGGCGGTTGAATGGGGGGCGGAAATTTATCATGCCCTAAAATCAGTTATCAAGAACAAGGGCTATAGCACTGCAGTTGGCGATGAGGGAGGTTTTGCTCCGCAAGCTGGGTCAAACCGTGCACCCCTTGATTTTATAATGCAGTCAGTTCGTGAGGTGGGCCTTGAGCCTGGAAATGATGTTGGTATTGCCATGGATCCGGCTTCCAGTGAGTTTTTCAGGCATGGCCGCTATGTCCTTGGTACAGAAAACAGGGAGCTTACATCTGAGGAAATGGTTGACTACTATGTCACCCTTGTGTCTGACTATCCGGTAATAGTGCTTGAAGATGGGCTTTCAGAGGATGACTGGGATGGCTGGAGGATGTTAAACGCAAACCTTGGAGACCGGATAGAATTGGTTGGTGATGACCTGTTTGTAACCAGCGTGGAGAGAATAGCTATTGGAATAAAAAACAAGGCTGCCAATGGTGTCCTTATAAAACCGAATCAGGCCGGCACCCTCAGCGAAACGGTTGATGCCGTAAAGCTGGCTCATAAAAAAGGCTGGGGGGCAATGGTATCTCACAGGAGCGGTGAAACAACTGATTCTTTCATAGCCGACCTAGCCGTAGGACTTGATGTCGGCCATCTCAAGACAGGGGCACCTGCAAGGGGTGAGCGTGTGGAAAAATACAATCAGCTTATGAGGATAGAGGAATCGCTTGGGAAATCGGCTGTTTTTGCGGGAAAAGAAGGTTTTGCAGTACCAGTAGGATTTTGAAGCCCTGGACTGAGCGATTGTCGAAATTGCTGTATATGCGTGCAAAAGGAAAAATGATCATGACACATGCAAATACCATACTTAAACTTTCAGGTCTTGGGTGCGCGGCATGCGCTTCAAAGGTGGAAGACGTGCTGAACAGTCTGCCCGGTGTAATTTCGGTATCTGTAAATCTTGAAGAATCTGTAGCCAGTGTTGAGTATGACCCAGCTTCGGTTGATTTGGACATAATGATTGCGGCCGTCAAGGAGGTTGGGTACGGGGCTGGACCGTCTGTCTGATTTCTTTAAATATGAATAGATGAAACAGAAAAAGAGCTTTACCAGAACACTCCGTTTATGGGTAGCACTCATTATCGCAGGTATCGCCATAAGCATCACGCTTGTGGATATCTTTATCTCTTATCGAGATTTTAAAATAAATTCCGAATACACCCGCCAGAATTATATTGAATCCCAAAAACAGATGATAAAGCAGCAGGTGCTGCAGGTAGTAAGCCTGATCAACTACAAGAGATCACTCAGTGAGGCAAAGGTACGTAAGTATATCAAGGCCAGGGTAAACGAGGCCCATGCCGTTGCTGCAAATATTTTTGCGCAGAACAGGGCCGATAAAACCAGGACAGAAATTGAAAAGATGATTTTAGATGCCCTGAGGCCGATACGTTTTGCCAATGGGAGCGGGTACTACTTTATTACCCGCATGGACGGGGTTGGAGTGCTCTGTGAAGACATACCGGAAATGGAAGGCCGGGACATGCGTGGCATCAGGGATGCAAAGGGCAAATATGTTATCAGAGACATAATAACTATGGTAAGGCAGTCAGGTGAAGGATTCTATGAGTGTCACTGGACCAAGCCCCGTCTTAAAGGAAATGATTTCAAGAAGATCACATTTGTGAAACTGTTTGAGCCGTTTGGCTGGATCATTGGCACCGGGCTTTATGTTGATGACATAAGAAAGGAGATTGAAAAGGAACTGCTGGGGACAATCAGCAGGATACGATTCGGGAAAGAAGGGTATATCTTTGTCGACAGGATGAATGGAGATGCACTGGTTTCAAATGGCAAGGTTTTTTCTGGAAAAAAGAAACTGTGGGAGGAATTTAACCGTAACCCTGAAGAGATCAAACAGTTATTTGAGAAGGAGTATGCCGCAGGCAGCAAACCTTCCGGTGATTATATCTATTACTCCTTTATTAAACTTACAACACCGGACAAGATATCCCCAAAGGTCTCTTTTGTTTATGGAATTCCTGATATGGGATGGCTTGTTGGGGCCGGTGTGTACCTTGATGATGCAGAAAAGGAGATCGCCCGGCTGCAATCCGTATTAAAACAGAACATAAAAGAGAGGATTATCGTCTTTTCACTGCTTGCCATGTTAATTCTGGGCGTGTGTCTTATGTTCTTCAATCGCATGGCAAAAGGGCTTGTAAATGACATAAATCTGTTCATCTCGTTTTTCAAGCAGGCAGCCTTTTCAAATCAAAAAATCAACCGTAAGCATATCCATTACAGGGAGCTTGACAGGATAGCAGAGGCTGCAAACAGGATGATTACAGAAAAGGCAGAGGCTGAGAAAAAGCTCAAGATGTTCAAGACATTCGCAGAGAGTTCCACAGAAGGTTTGGGATGGGCAACAACAGATTATAAGATTGACTATGTCAATCCTGCCATGGCAGCCATGCTGGGGGAAAAAGACCCGTCTGCTCCAATCGGCAGAAATGTGGTCACCGAATATTATCCTCCGGAGGAACAGGAGAAACTTCTGAACATTGTAAGACCTGCCCTGATTGAAAAGGGGGAGTGGAGCGGAGAGCTGATGCTCAGAAAGAAAAACGGAGAACTGGTGCCCACACGAAACAGCCTGTTTCTCATATATGACAACAATAAGGAGCCATTATACTTTGCCAATATCGTAATTGACCTCACAGAACAGAAGAGGGCTGAAGAGGAGAGAGAAAATCTAGAAAAACAGCTTCATGTGGCCCGGAAGATGAGATCCATAGGTCTTATGGCTGGAGGTGTTGCCCACGATCTCAACAATATTCTTGCAGGCATTGTGGGATATCCTGAGTTGATGCTGCACCGGCTTCCCGCTGACAGCCAGTTCAGAAAACCACTTGAGGCCATAATGCAGTCAGGGCAAAAGGCGGCAAGGGTTGTGGCTGATCTTCTCACCATTGCAAGGGGAGCGGCCTCTGTTCGGGAAAATCATGACATTAACCAGCTGGTCAAAAAATACTTTGACTCTCCTGAATACCATAACCTGGTTATGTCATATCCGGAAATCTCATGGCATTTTGCACTTAATGCCAAACAAGCCGTAATTTCCTGTTCGCCTGTCCATGTACATAAGTGCATCATGAATCTGGTTACCAATGCGTGTGAGGCCATTTCCGGCAGGGGAACCATAACCATAACAAGCAGCAATCAGCAGGTTGATGAAAACATGGCTGCAGAATATACGCTGCCTGCCGGAGAGTATGTTGTTGTTTCCGTGCAGGATACCGGAGAGGGCATAAGCCAGGAGGATCTGGAGCATATTTTTGAACCTTTTTACACTAAGAAGGTAATGGGCAAGAGTGGTTCCGGTCTTGGCCTTGCCGTGGTATGGAATACCATGGAGGATCACGGTGGCAAGGTCATTGTTGAAAGCAGTGAAAAGGGAACCTGTTTCAAGCTCTTTTTCCCTGTCAGCACAGAGGTGGCAGCCGGCCAACAAGAAGAAGATGGCAATATTCAGGAATTGCGTGGAAATGGTGAGCATGTTCTGGTTGTGGATGATGAAGAGCAGTTGAGGGATGTTGCAAAAGGAATGCTTGAAATGCTTGGCTACACGGTTCATGCAGTGGATTCAGGCGAGGCGGCAGTGGAGTTTGTAAAGAAACATCCGGTTGACCTGATTCTGCTTGACATGCTCATGGAGCCGGGGATGAACGGCCGAGAAACCTACGAGAAAATTCTGAAGCTGTACCCAGGCCAGAAGGCTGTGATAGCAAGCGGATTTTCTGAAAGTGATGATGTCAGGGAAGCCATGCGGCTTGGCGCAGGGGCATTTATCAGAAAACCGTTTACCATAGGACAGCTTGGCCGGGTGGTGAAGCAGGTCCTGAGAAATGCGCCATGATGTATGCAGGTATCATTTCCCTTTGGGAATCGGGGGCGGCATCATGTTGAATATGGCTGAAAGTTCAGGCAGGCTTTCAGCCCTTGCCCAGTCAGACATACCCTGCCGCCACACAAGGCTCTCCTGGGTTACCTGCCCCTGCTGAATAAGCTCCTGAAGCTGTGCCTCTGTAAAAGGCCCTGCCTGCTGATCGTTTATTGCAGCATACCACTGGGTCTGCTGCTGCCCCCTGTTCAGGGGTGGCGGCCCGCCTGAAGCAGCCTGTCCCTGCTGGGCAGCCCGCTGCATTGTGCCGCTCATGAGATTTCCCATGCCCATTCCTGCT
>JALWJV010000250.1 GCA_026996955.1 Deltaproteobacteria bacterium | reverse complement strand
AAACCAATTCCTCTGAAGATTTATTTCTGCCATAATTCTCTAAGATGCGGCACGAGGAACGGATCATGGTGATAGACGATGAAGAGGCGATAAGCAGCGCCATAAAGGCGTTTCTTGAAATAGCAGGATTTAATGTACAAGCCTACAGCAATCCCTCGGATGCCCTGGCTGTGTTTTCACAAAAGAGCAAGATGTTTGATATTATCATAACAGATATGACTATGCCCGGCATGACCGGGGTTGAACTTGCATGTAAAATCAAGCAGTTAAGGCCCGACATCCCCATCATTCTTAACACTGGTTATGCTGATGAAGAAGTCAGAGCTGTTGCGGAAACAGCAGGAATAGACTGCTTTTTGAGCAAACCTCTGAGGTTTAATGTCCTGCTACAGCAGGTCAAGAAGGTCTTGAACTCTGAACTTCCAAGATAAATAAAATATCGTATTAACAAATAATTATGGCTTTTAAGGTGGGATGAATTTCTTATGGAGCTTGCCTCAGATTTTAAGGCAGACAAGATCTATATTTTAGTAACAGCCACTGGTCTTGTTGTATATTTCTGGCTATCAGTCCTGGTGATTCCAGACAAATGGGGGGTTGCAAGATATGGAATTGTTAGTCTGTTACTTATATTGAACATCTTTTTCAGGCGCAGTGGATATCCTAGATGTATCTATATAAGTCTTGCATTGTTTTCGGCCTTTCAGTACTGGCATTGGAGACTTACCCAGACCATTTCCTTCATGGGCGTTCCTGATATCATTGCTGCTCTTTTACTTGTGGGAGCAGAGTTGTACAGCGCCATTCTCTTTTTTCTAAGCCTTTTTGTAGGTGTTGCGCCGCTTTACAGAGAGCTTGAATGCCCACCTACCGGAACAAAGAGGCTTCCAACGGTTGATATATTTATTCCAACATATAACGAACCTGTTGAAATCCCGAAGATAACCGCCCTTGCAGCAAAAAACATAATATATCCTGATGGCACGTTTCATGTTTACATTTTAGATGATGGGGCTACTGAGGCAAGACGAAATTCAGCTAATCACAGGGTCCGCACCGCCGCTCTTAAACGCTATGAAGAACTGTCCAGCTTTTGTAAAGAGGCTGGAGTTACCTATTTAACAAGAAAAGATAACTCACATGCAAAGGCTGGAAACCTCAATTTTGCTCTGCAACACAGCAGTGGTGAAATTATTGCGGTTCTTGATTGTGATCATGTTCCGACCCAGGATTTTCTGATCAAAACCACACATTATTTTATGAAAGATCCTAAACTTTTTCTGGTACAGACCCCGCATTTTTTTATTAACCCTGATCCTATAGATAAAAATCTGAAGATATTTTACTCAGCCCCCAGTGAGAATGAAATGTTTTACAGGGGTGTGCTCCCCGAGATGGATTTCTGGAACTCTGCTTATTTTTGTGGTTCTGCAGCACTTCTCAGTAGAAAATGCCTTGAGACCACCAAAGGCTTCAAGGGGGAGACTGTAACCGAGGATGCCGAGACCGCTATTGCCCTCCATGCCAATGGATTTAGAAGTATATATATACCTCATCCTCTTGTGTGCGGAATGACGCCTGATATTTTTTCAGATTTTATTTCCCAAAAGGTCAGATGGGCACAGGGAATGATTCAGATATTCCTGCTAAAGAGATTTTTTACTGAGCCAGGACTGAAATGGTATCAAAAGATATGCTATTTTAACTGTATGTTTTACTGGTTTTTTTGTTTTGCACGTATAATTTTCCTTATAGCGCCTCTATTCTTTATCTTTTTCAAGTTGAATGTGTACAATGCATCCATGCATCAGATCTTAACCTACACTGTGCCTTACATCCTGACGCTTTTTATTACTCATAATTATCTGCACGGTCATGTAAGGTGGCCACTATTCTCAGAAATATACGAGATACTTCAGTCTCTTTACATACTGCCTGCAATTATAGATGTTCTTAAAAGCCCTAGGGCCACCTCGTTTAAGGTTACCTCCAAGGGAGATACACTATCAGAAGATAAATTAAGCGCCCTTGCCTACCCGTTTCATCTTATCTTCTGGGCGTTAGTAATTTCTATGGGAATATGTATACATAATTACAACTATGAGCCAATATACCGGGATACACTTTTAGTAACCGGGTGCTGGATAATGTTCAATATTGCCATAATGTTTTTTACACTGGGCGTGGTATATGAAAAAAAACAGGTACGAAAATTCCATAGAGCCAAGGCATGGAGGAATGTCGAGGTTTGGACAGGAACAGAAAGATTTAATGCAAAGTTAACAGATCTTTCCTGGAACGGTGCCGGCCTTGAAATTATGGTGCCTGCCAACAGGGTTAATGATGTCGTCTCCTGCAAAACTCTGTTGATGAAATATCCCTATGACAGTGAATTTATCGAGATCCCGCTAGATGTTAAATTCAGCAAACCTGTTGTTGACAGAAAACATGTCAACAAGGGTAAAAAAGAAGGAAAGGAAAATTTCAGGATTGTAAAGACTGGTTGCAGCATTACGCTTGATGACTCTATAGAATCTACACGAAAAAAGGCACTTCTTGTTTATGGCGACAGTGAGCGCTGGAAGAAATTCTGGGAGATGAAGGAGAGGCGTCATAATATTATCGAAGTAATATTTTTTCTGTTCAAGAATGCTTCTCCTTGGTCAATCAAGGCAGGCGTTGAGTTTTTAAAATACAATATCAGGTTAATTAAAAGGGTTGTTTCAAACTCATTGAGATTTGAAAAAGGCGACAGGGTTTCAAACAGTTCAACTGTTGCAAAGTAAACTAACAGTAAAAGTTCTATATATCCGGGAGGTTATTTGATGAAATGGGAGTTTAAAGCCATACCCAGCCTTTCTGAAGCGGTTATGCTTGTTGCCACAGTCATTTGTGTTGTATGCACTCCGGCACTGGTAATGGGAGTTGAGCGAAGTGTGGCCCTGAAAGAATTTCGGACCATTCCAGGACCGATAAAATTTTCAGGATCCTCTGCATATCATGACATCTATGTTCCGATTTATCAAAAATCCCTGCTTAAAGCCATAACCTTAGACATTGAATATATGAACTCGATTTCCCTTCTCCCGGATATATCACAACTGGTAGTGCTGGCAGATGGCTTTGTTATCGGCCAGACCTCCCTAGCAGGCTCAAGGCAAGGTGGCAGGGTGCGCTATAACATCCCGGTTGAGCTTCTTAATGGGGAGATAATGCGTCTCTCTTTTAAGGTAAATCAGCACTATGAAACAGACTGCGAAAATCCTATTGCAGGGCAATTATGGACGGACATAAATCCGGTCAAAAGCAGGCTCACTTTTACTTGGAATTCCACACCGGATCGCCAGGGCATAAGAGGCTGGGTAAAGAGTTTCAGTCCCTCAAATCCCTTACTGAACCGTGCGGCAATAGTGGTGCCGGAAACAGGCAGTACATGGCTTGAGGCAGCCAGCAATATGGCAGCCTGGCTTGCATCCTTACGAAAATACAGGCCCCTTGAGCTTGATGTTTCGTTGACCCCTG
>JALWJV010000249.1 GCA_026996955.1 Deltaproteobacteria bacterium | reverse complement strand
GAAGGCAGGAACATCCGTGCCATTGAGGCTGCAACCGGAGTTGATCTGATTATTGACGATACCCCTGCATAACGGGTAATGGCAAGCGAGAGAATCTCCTTGGCCTTCTTGTCCGCCTTTTCCCGGGTTTCTGCCTCGATCTTTCTGAGCATGGTGGCAGCCTCCTGGCGAACTTCATCCTCAAAGCTCTTCAGAAGCTGCTCCTTTGCCTCGCTCTCGGACATGCCTGAAATCTTCTCAAGCATGGCATGCTGCTGGGAGATTATTGAATCTATTTCCTTCTCCCTGTTGTCAAGGCGAGAGGCGCGCTTCTGGAGCTTTTTCTCCCTCTGAAGCAGTTCAAGTTCCTTCTGGTCGATAAGCTCTTTCTTTTTATCAACCTTCTGCTCCCGCTTGAGCAGACGCATCTCCTGCTGATGAAGCTCATTCTTGCGCTGCGAAACGCTGTCCTCAGCCTCTTTCTTCAGGCGAAGGGCCTCTTCCTGGGCAGATACCCTTGCCTCCTTGAGAATGCGCTCAGCCTCGGCACGGGCCTCTTTTTTCTTTGATTCCAGTTCAAGAAGCCGTGCCTCTGCTGCCTGACGCTCCTTCCTGGAGGCAGCAAGAACACCTATGACAATGCCTGCCACCAGACCGGCGACAGCTACTGAAATTAATACAATATCCATAACGTGTGGCATCTCCTTACATTCAGCAGCCACACCCCATCAGACATATACCGCCCACCCCGAATTATCGCTGGAGCATGCGGCCATACCTCCTCACAAAGGACTAAACGCCACCAGCACCAGACAAGGTGCAGCAACATCCCGAAGCAGTGCAGGGATCAGGCGGTACCAGTTACGGATGGCAAGGACGGGAAAGTAAAAGACAAGAATATCAGCAACACAGATTAAAAAACGACATACCGCCCCTCCTCAAGCCATTAAAAAAGCCGAAACGGTATAAAACTGGATATGAAAACTGTGCGCTACCAGCATGAATTACGTTTTCATGCCTCTCAGGCCGCAGCTCGTGTTGAGCAGACTGCCTGATTATCTAAAATATGTGCCCCGGCTTCAGCACCAAGGCAGTTAACAGCAGACCTCTTCCTGCTGATTCTTTCTCTCCATCCCTGCTGAATCTGTATCCGTTTTGTATATTCTGACCCAGACGGGGTTACAGCTAAAAACTCCCCACCATGCCGTGTCGACCGGCGCTTATTGAACCTGAGAAACTCAGGTGGGTGTCAACTCCGCTTCAGTTAGACAGGGCTGTTTTCCCCGTCACCCCTACACGGAAAAAAGACTCCCTTGTACGGGATGTTGGCTCAACAAACTACCAGCGAACACCAACACGGCAGGGAAGCAAATTTATTATTTCACTTAAATGATAAAACTGCACGGAATGCCCTGTGATCCTGCAGGACATCCGTTTATAATAATATTAATGACTGGCGGATCGCATAAATTCTAAATGCGGTAAACCAACCATACAGGACCGATCGAATTTGCACTCCTGCATACACTTAAGGCCGGACTTTATATTCAGCATAACCTGTTTTAATGTCAAATAAAACCGGGGCCGAATCTTGAAGCCGCCTTATATAAAAAAATTATAACTTATATCAGGAACTATGTCCATGCCATAACACACATTGGTACGCTAAAGTATATGACAACAGGCAAATGTTGAGCGTCACATAATTAAAAAATTATACATTTGGTGTTCACACCATACAACAGGGGAAAGTTTCTCCTTAAATCAAGGATTCAGGCGTCATCCGGTAAAATGTCATCTATCCTGTGGGCCAGACTGGCAGACTTGTTCTTGACAAGTGCCTGAAGCTCCCTGTTCCTACGCCTCTCTCGAACATAATCACGCCCCATCTGCATGGCAGCCAGTACAGTTATTTTCTGAGGCGACAACCCCTTGTGCTGCGCCTCGGTTTCTGCCATTACTTTCTCGACATACCTTACAACGCTCTCTACATCATCCGCAGGGTCATCAGCTCTAAGGTCATACTGCTTGCCGAGAAAATGTAATGTGACGGTTTTTGCCATCTACACCTCAGAAGAGTCAGATGGAAGCAGCTCGGGCTGGGAAACATTGCCGTCTTCTCCTCCGTCTGAACCTGAACCATGGCTATGCGAAACTTCACCATCCTGTGCCTCAGATGAGGCATCCGGTGCAGCCTCTAGCTCTTCAATGGTACGAACAAGGCGGCTGATCCTGTCTCTGACGTCGTTCCTCATGGCGTCATACTCACCAAGCCTTGCCTTGAGGGATGCCACCTCGGCATTTCTGTCCGCCAATTCGCTGCTGAGCCGGCCGTTCTCTTCTCTGAGGCGGGTACAATAATCCACAAGCCGGTCTATTTTTTCCTCAAGTACTGCCAGCTCCGCGGGATCAAGGTTACCTTCATGACTGACATTATTATTTTCTACATCCTGTGTATATTCCATTGTTCCAACTCCTGAAACTGATAAGATATGTTTATGAACTTATAAATACTCAACCTGTCATCCTTATGCCTGGTCCGAGACTCTCGCCATCAGGCACTGAGACGTTCTCAAGATACGAAAATGCTCCTACCCTGACATTTCTCCCAACAGAAGTCCTGCCCTTGAGCACTACGCAGGGTTCAATAACAGAATCTGCACCAACCGCGACGTCTGGCTCAACATAAACAGTCTGTGCATTCTGGATGGTTACACCCTGATCCATAAGTTCCTGCCGTTTTCTGGCCAGCATAACGGCCTCTGCCTGGGAGAGCTGAGCCCGGGAGTTGACTCCAAGCGCCTCCTCCTCAGAGCAGAGGGGATAAGCATCCACCTTGTGGCCCTGCCGTACTGCTGCAGCAACAATGTCGGTCAGGTAATATTCCTGCTGCATGTTGTTATTATCAAGCCCTTTCAGGGCATCAAATAAAAACTCAGCACGAACAACATAAGTGCCGGTATTTACCTCTGAAATCTGCCGTAAATGCTGGTCAGCATCCTTTTCTTCCACAATCCCTTTGAAACCACCCTGCTCATCCCTGACTATCCGTCCATAGCCGGTGGGATTGGAGAAAAAGGAGCTCAATACTGAAACAATACTACCAGACTCATTATGGTAGCGCAAAAACTGTTCAATGGTCCCGGACTGAAAGAGGGGAGTGTCACCACAAATTATAAATACGTTTCCGGTAAATCCCTTCAGGCTCTGCTCAGCACAGGCTACGGCATGACCGGTTCCAAGCTGTTCCTCCTGGACAACCGTCTCGCAGCCGAAAGTATGGACATATCTGCTTACAAGCTCAGCGCCGTGGCCAACCACGCAGACGATTCTGTCTATTAAAAGCCCCTGAAGCAACTGGACAACATGCCCAACCAGCGGTTTACCGACAACTTCGTGCAACACCTTGGGAGTATTGGATTTCATGCGGGTACCCCTGCCAGCGGCAAGTATCACTGCGCAAACCCCTGTTGAATTTGGTGACTTCATGGACGCACCCCTGCAATAGTTTCAACCTAAATTGAGCGTTCCAAAAGTTTGAAAAAATGATTTTCTATGATATT
>JALWJV010000248.1 GCA_026996955.1 Deltaproteobacteria bacterium | reverse complement strand
TTACAAAACAGAAATATCTCCACGCTCTCGGCCCGGGAACTCTTGGGTTTGAAGGTCTTGACAGACTTAAAAACCTCCTGGCACCTTTTCCTGAACTCCTGCAGATCACTTCCCTCAAACACCTTGCAGTAAAAACAGCCCCTGCCAGGCAAAAGTAAGGAATTGGCAAAGGAAAGAGCGGTTTCGGCAAGGGCAATGGAGCGCAGATGGTCCACGCTGCGGTTTCCGGTGGTCCTGGGCGCCATATCACTTAAAACAACATCAAAATGCCTCTCCTTGCCAAGACAATCCAGCAAGGTTTGCGGCTCAAGCTCATAAATATCACCCTTCAAAACCGTCACATTTGGACCAAGCCCCTTCATGCCGTTCATATCCACGGAGATTACCC
The DNA here is from genome assembly GCA_026996955.1 of Deltaproteobacteria bacterium. Lineage (GTDB taxonomy): Bacteria > Desulfobacterota > Dissulfuribacteria > Dissulfuribacterales > QOAL01 > S144-17. The sequence goes on along the minus strand of JALWJV010000248.1, from coordinate 3,161 downwards.
GTCCCGCCTTCCCCACCCTTTTTGAGGCATACTGGCTCCATGCCCCGGGAGCTGCGCCAAGATCAAGTACACAACTCCCATTTTTAAAGATTTTAAATTTCCGGTCTGCCTCCTCAAGTTTATACACAGACCGCGCCCTATACCCCTCTTGCCTTGCCTTGTGAAAGTAGTGATCCTGAACCTTTTTCATCCTTGATCCTTTAGACAGAATTCCAGTTAAAGCACTTGCAGAAAACTGACAATAAGTTTTTCAAGCCGCTTTTCAGCCTTAGATGCCTGCTCAATTACATCTTCTATCAAAATAGGCTCAAAATTATCAGGATCATTCACATTGGCGATTATGGACATACCCAGCACATCCATGCCTGCATGCACAGCGGCAATTACCTCTGGCACCAGTGACATTGCCACGGCATCTGCGCCTGCCATTCTAAGAAACCTGGTCTCTGCGGGAGTCTCAAGGCTTGGACCGGGAACCGCAACAAAGACCCCTTTTTTAAGTTCAATACCCTGTTCAAGGGCCACTCCCTCCATCTTCTCCCTGAGAGATGGTGTCCAGGCCGTTGACATATCAGGAAAGCGCTCACCGAGCCAGTCAGGATTCGGGCCCCTGAGAGGATTTTCCGGAATGAAATTAAGGTGATCCTCAATTAGCATTATGTCACCGGAGGAAAATGAAAGGTTCAGCCCGCCGGCGGCATTGCAGCCAATCAGGGTCTTCACACCAAGACCAGCCATAACCTGAACGGGAAATGCCAGTTTGGCCGTAGAATACCCCTCATAGTAGTGAAAACGCCCCTGGAAAAGGGCAGTAACATGTTCTCCCACATTTCCAACCAGGAGCTTTCCGGCATGATCAGGGGCAGTTGAAACAGGAAAATCCGGAATATCGGAATAGGGAGCTTCCCACATCACATCCATTGCATCGGCAACACCACCCAGCCCTGTTCCAAGCATTATGCAGGTATCAGGAAGTTCAGGCAGAGACTTCTTCAAAAATGATACAGTATTATCGAACTTTGTCTTTAAATCGCTCATACTCTCTCCATGGCCATAAACTAACCGTGTGCGGCATACGGCACGTAAAGCACCATACATGCGAAATCAAACAAGGACAATAACAGATCAGAGAGCATACATCACCTGATAACACAGGACAAAAAAAGGCGGAATGTCCAGTAAAACATTCCGCCCTGTGGTACAAACCTAAAATGGTGCCTCATCACAACACAGGCACTGAGTTTCTAAAACATGGCACAGCCACCTGCGCTTATCCTGTCTGCCTCATTGGCATTTCGGCTACTGTCAAAAGTTGCCGGCATGCGTTCAGGCACATCACCTCCGCTCATCTCTGTCGTCTCCTGCCTTCGCTTCGTCCATGGCCTTTTTTTTTCCTGCCCGAATCTGTTCTCGTTCCTCTATCCTGTGAGGTACCCTTGGAATAGAACGATCCACCCTGGCCTCACAGTTTTCATGTATCTCCGCAGGACAGTTGGCAACTTCCCAGCATGGAACCAGCTCCAGCAACTTCTTAAGACCTGGAATACTGATGCCCTCATCATGAATAAATGAACGAATACACGTAATCCACTGTATATCATTTGAGGAAAACATGCGCCTTGAACCTACCTGAGCCGGGGTAATCAAGCCCTCTTTTTCATATATTCTCAGGGTTCGGGGATGGACATTGAGCAGCCTGGCCGCGACACCTATTGGATATACAGGTGAATCAGGACGCATAGGCGTAATATCAGACCTTTTTCTGGCCATGCTGTTCTCCTTTTCACTAATCGCGCCGGGAAGCCAAATAGGCTCCCCGGCCAATCCACACCTAATTAATGATCTTCAGACAGATGTCCACGGAAGAGGCGCTCACCCAGCATGAAAAGTGCGGCTGCAAAGGCAAAGCCCGCAAGTGTAATCATGTACTCATGGAGAGTAGGTGAATAAGAGAACAGGTGTGGCAGGTCCACTACATTGTACTCATGGAATACAGGCACGATCTGTCCCACCACTACCAGGTCATACCTCATGAAAAAGATACCTGCGATACTGGCAGCAGATGCAATGGCCATGGCGGGAACATTTTTTGCCCGTACTGCAAGGATGGTAACAAAGGGAATAACCAGCCCCATGAGCACTTCGCCAACCCAGAAATTGGCCTGGAAAGGTCCCTTAACAAGGGCCATTACTGCCTCGTACTTTCCTGGAGGATGACCGGCAATACCGGAGATAATCTTCCAAGTGGTAAAAAACATGATAACTGTATAGAGCAGTGCGCCGAGTTTAGCCACTGAGGAGAGTGAATCTTTCAGCTTGTCGCTCATCTTCCAGCCATTAATTGTGTAGCCCAGCCAATGAAAGAAGATAACAGCGGCACAACCTGACATCATGGCAGAGGCTATGAAGTAGATGGGCATATATGGACCATGCCAGAACTCACGGGCATTGAGGAGCCCAAAAACAGCACCAAGATTGGAATGTGCGGCAACACCGGCAATCACACCCATAAGGCCGAACATGCCCGCCTTCTTGTGCTCTCCCATCTGCAACAGTGCAAACTCGACTAGCATAAAGAAGAGATAGGCACCATAGAGTGTTCCCATCCACCAGATATTGGAAGTCAGATTCGGGGAAATAACATTGTAGATGGCCATGCGCCAGGGATTTTCAATTTCAAAGGCGATTACCAGAAACCCGGCAACGATGGTGGTGATGGCAAGGAATACAGAACGTTTTGCAATGGGCTGAAACGCCTCAACACCAAAGACGTGGCCAATTGAAGAAACGAGACATAGGCCCGTAGAGGTAACAACGAAAAAAACGTAGGCGGCTAGCATCAGTCCCCACGGTATCTCCCTGGTCACGCCATAAACTTCCGCATGACCGGCAAACATGGCGTGGATTCCGAAGGCAACGCCAATAAGAGTGATAAGTCCAAAAATCCCAATGACAGCATTATAAGTATTGGCTTTACTGCTGTCGACTTCAAGTCCGCCCTCCTGGGGCAACACCTTGGCAATAATTTCATTATACATGGTTGCTACTCCTCCATACATTGAAATTTTCTTTAAACAGTTTTTCCTGGATTGAGCCTGCTCAGCAACAAACTGATACGGCTTCTACCCGATTAGCACACCAGATTCAGGCTGGTATCGCGG
>JALWJV010000247.1 GCA_026996955.1 Deltaproteobacteria bacterium | reverse complement strand
TTTGAAACCCTTCGGGATTACCGTATTTACTGCATCTCCTTTGTCAGAGGAATCCCCATATAGCCAACTATTATGGGAATTCCTCTTTCGCGGATCTGTAGCAAATCCGACAATCGCTCAATCTAGGTTTTAACAAATAAGATTATTTTTGTCTAATAATTTAACCTGTCCTGCCAGAAGGACTTAACCGGCTAATGGGTTGTTCCCATTCAGAAAAATTGAATCATGATAACATTACTTGATTATGGCGCAGGAAATGTGCGCAGCGTTGTTAATGCCATTGAATCTCTTGGTGAAACAGTGAAGACCGTAAAAACCGGGGATGACATCCTGAGTGCGGAAAAACTGGTTTTCCCAGGAGTAGGCGCCTTTGGCAGCATGATGGAAATACTTGAAGCCAAGGGATTTGTGCGGCCACTGCTTGATTATCTCAAGGCTGACAGGCCCTTTCTCGGTATCTGTCTGGGGCTCCAGGCCCTGTTTGAATACAGCGAAGAGGCGCCGGATGTAAAGGGCCTTGGTTTCATAAAGGGCAGGGTCAGACGTTTTGATACCGAACTTTCAGTGCCGCAGATAGGCTGGAACGGTATCAAGGTGCGCCAGCCCTGCGGTCTGTTCAATGGGCTTCAAGGTGATGAAAAGGTCTATTTTGTACACTCCTATCATGTAGCCCCGGAAGAATCTGATGTTATACTCACCCACACTGATTACGGGTATGAGTACGTGTCCAGCATCAGGAAGGGCAACGTGGTGGCAACACAGTTTCACCCTGAAAAAAGCGGAAAGACCGGGCTTAAAATCCTTGAAAATTTTATAAACAGTGCGGATGCCGCCAGCCTTCCCCCTGTAATCCCGGAAAAAACCCGGCTTGCAAAACGTGTAATAGCCTGTCTTGATGTACGCACCAACGATGCCGGAGACCTGGTTGTCACCAAAGGCGACCAGTACGATGTTCGGGAAGAAGGCGAGGTTCGAAACCTTGGGAAGCCTGTGGAGCTTGCAAGGCGGTACTACCAGGAGGGGGCTGACGAGATCACCTTCCTGAACATTACCGGCTTCAGGGACTTCCCGTTAAAAGACATGCCCATGCTGGAAGTCCTTCGCCAGACCTCTGTAAACGTCTTTGTTCCACTTACCATTGGCGGCGGAATCAGGGATTACACAGACAAAAGCGGCAAAACCTGGTCAGCCCTTGAGGTTGCTGCAGAGTACTTCCGGTCAGGTGCAGACAAGATATCCATAGGAAGCGATGCGGTGTTGATTGCAATGGACTACCTGAAAACCGGAAAGGCAACTGGGGAAAGCTCCATTGAGCAGATTGCAAGGGTCTATGGCAATCAGGCAGTGGTAATATCTGTTGATCCCAGGCGGATTTATGTACATAAGCCTGAAGACACGCCTCATAAAACCATAAAAACAGCAATACCTGGCCCTGAGGGAGAGGAGTACTGCTGGTATCAGTGCACAATAAAAGGGGGCAGGGAGGGCTGCGAGCTTGATGCCATAACACTGGCACAGGTTTGTGAAAAGCTCGGAGCAGGAGAAATTCTCCTTAACTGCATTGACAAAGACGGCACAAACTCCGGTTTTGACCTGGAACTTATAAACGCTGTAAAAAATGCGGTTGGTATCCCTGTTATTGCATCAAGTGGTGCAGGCTCTGCCCGGCATTTTGTAGAGGTCTTTCAGAAAACCCAGGCCGAATCTGCCCTTGCTGCTGGGATATTTCACAGGCGCGAGGTACCCATTGCTGAGGTAAAGGAGGCAATGGACAGGGCTGGTATTGAGGTAAGACGCTGATTCAGTCTTTCAAGCCGTGCATTTTGTAATGTGTCACACACGATGAAACGCTCAATCCAGAAAAAACAGGCTTGACAAGTGACTGCCATCAAATTTTAATAGCCCCTGCCTGCCGAAGTGGCGGAATTGGTAGACGCGCTAGATTCAGGATCTAGTGAGCAAACTGCGCTCGTGGGAGTTCGAATCTCCCCTTCGGCACCAGATGACATTAAAAAGCCCGTAACCTGCAAGGGGTTACGGGTTTTCTGTTTCCGACTATCCCATTCTCACCTTAGTGTATCTCCAGTAACATACCCGGCTGCCCCAACCGTTAAATCCAGCCCACTTGTACGCCCCCTTTTCTATCTGCTATTCTGACCTTATGAGAAGGTTCAGTAACCTTATAGGCCTTGATGACGCGCCATTCCCCAGGGCATGCCCTAAGGATGACAAAACAATAGAAGTAAAAGTGGTAGGGGCGGTCTATGCCAGCCTACGCCTTGACGGTGTAATGCTCATGGAGGTGGAGCGCGACGGGTATGACGCCACTGACGTTATCCAGGAAAGGATAAAAGTCTCCAAGTTTTTTGAGCATATCCAGCTTGTAATGCTCCAGGGCATCGCATTTGGAGGCTTCAATGTTGTGGACGTACCCAGGCTTTCCAAGGGGTTGGACCGTCCGGTCCTGGTTGTGGCCAGAAAAAAGCCGGATATGGAAGCCATAAAAAATGCCCTGTTGAAAAAGGTCAGGGGCGGAAAGGAAAAACTTAGGCTCATGGAGGCCCTCGGGCCAATGGAGCCTGCAAACGGCGTCTATTTTCAGCAGTATGGCCTCAGCAGGAAAGAGGTGCTCTGGGTGCTTAAAAAATTTTCAGTAAACGGGCTTCTACCCGAACCCATCCGGGTGGCGCACCTCATAGCCGGGGCAATTGCAACTGGTATAAGTACAGGCAGGGCCTGACGGAGAGAAACCATGGAAAACACCAATTCATGTCTGGTCACTGTACCAAGGAATGCGCCCTGCCTTACAGGCTCTTATAAGTAAAGGAGCGGTTATGAACAGATGGGTAGATGGAACCTGGACGATCTTACCAAATTTTTGAGGCCAAAATTGGCAGCAGGGTATTGCACACTTCAGCATGATACATTATAAAGGCCACATTCAAGCGCCCGTAGCTCAGCCGGATAGAGCGCCGGACTACGAATCCGTAGGTCGGGAGTTCGAATCTCTCCGGGCGCGCCAGTAAAATCAAGGGGCTGCAGCTGGTCAAGTTGCAGCCCCTTTTCTTATTTGGCCACTTTATGCTCTCCGACACCTCTAATGGCGAGAGTTACAGGTGTTTCAGCGCATTATGTGGCAAGCATATAGACAAGTCCAGAACACCCACTTTTTTGCTACTCCAGGCAGTCATTCTTTCCAAACTGGTTTGCAAATTCTGACAGTGAAAACTTCGATGTATCATTGGCAAAGTATGCCGCATCCCTGCCGTCCACATCACCATCAACATCTAGATCGGCATCGCAGCTGCTGGCACCAAAATTACATCCACTTTCCGCAATTGGCTTGCCGGCATCAGAAGACGGACATGGATCACACGCATTTCCCCTTTTATCAGCATCATCATCTGCCTGGTCAGGGTTAACCGTATCTATGCAGTTGTCACACATATCGCCTATGCCATCCTGATCGCCATCTGCCTGATCCGGATTTGATACGGCGGGGCAGTTGTCCGCGGCATCACCCACTCCGTCTCCATCAAGATCGGAATTCAGCGGAGATGTGCCCTGGAGCACTTCATCACCGTCTGATACCCCGTCATGGTCACTATCAGGATTATCCGGATCGGTTCCAAGATGCAGGACTTCTTCAGCCAGTGAGATGCCATCGCCATCCGCGTCACTCATGGCATCATATGGATCGTCAGGATCAAGCAGCGCATTGGCATCTTCCACCTCGTCAGGTATCTGGTCGCCGTCCCTGTCAGCCAGTATGGTGATGGTGACATTGTCCGCAGCCTGCCTGCCAGCACTTGTCACGGTAAGGGTTATGTCATGAGTCCCTATGCTTAGAGACCGAACGGTAAGCTGCCTGCCTTCACCCAGCGCTCCGTCTATTGATGAACGCCACTGGAAGGCGCTGTCGTCCCTTATAACGCCGCCTTCAAGATCGAATCCAGTGGCTTCAAAATGTACCCGCGCTGACACCGGCAGGCGGTCCTGGTCAGAAGGAGCCATTATACTTGCCATGGGCGGTGTGGGAGCCACTGTAAACGGGGATGAAACAGCCTCTGCGGCATTGAAGCCGTCTGATGCCTCCACCTTGATAACCGCCATGGTGCTGCCCGCCGCCGTTGCAGTTACCCAATTTACTGATGTTACCTTAATGGCCGTCTCAAGGGGCAGGAAGGTAGCCCCACCGTCGGTAGAATAGTAAACAGAGTAGGTAAGCTCGTCTCCGTCCGGATCAGAGGCACTCCAGCTTATGGTAAACTCCGCATCCGGACCGAGGCTCTCGCCCCCTGCCGGTGCTGTTAGCGTAACCTGAGGAGGATTAGGGCTTATCTCCTTGGACCATGCTGTTTCACCCTGGAAACGTATCTCAACACTTTCACTCCCCGCAGGAACTTTCCGCACCACCGAGAACAGCGCATACTGTGCATTGTATGGCTCCTGCATATTCTCTTGTACCAGAGAAGGGATATCAAAGGGGAAACCCGTCTCCTCAAGCAGGGTACCGCTGCCATCCAGGAAGGCCATGGTAAGGGCGCTTCCAGGGAGAATTTCGGGATTGGATGCACCATCAGGCAGGGGTTTTGATTCCAGCACAGTCGCCTGGCCGGTTTCAAGGTCTATGTATCCCTTAAACCTGACAACCCTCTGATCTGCCACCCCCCTGGCCGAAATGGATCCTTTGGATTCCTCCCCCTTGCTGGAGGCAGGTACCTGAAAGCGGCTTAGAATGCTGTTATATTCAGCAGGCAGAAACAGTGCATTGTCATTATTCCTGCCAGGGGCATACGACATTAATGATTTGGAAACCAGGTTGTCACTGCCGTCAAAAATCTTGCCCGGCGGTTCTATATTGAAGTTAGGTTTGTAAAGGGTGTACGGAGAGACCTCGGGGGCGTACCTGTAAAAAAGATATGGCTCTGCTTCGTCATACATGCAGTGAGATATATTATATTTATCATGGTTTGTGGAATATGGGTCAACAAACCCCAGGGTGTGGCCAACTTCATGACACAGGGTCTTTCCTGCGGTCTGGTCAAGCAGGAAAGAAAAGGCCACCTTGCCGTCAATCTGAATACCAACCGCATCAAGAGGGGCAAATATCGCCTTTACGGCGGTTTCTATCGGGTCTGGACACCAAATACCAAGTGTTAATCCGCAGGTAAGGGTACCAACAATATCATTAAGCACATCGAGGACAGGACCAACCACTGCGATCTTTTCTGCCAGGTACCACTTGACAAGATGCGCCACCATGCTGCGTGGTGTAAAACCTATGCCCGGTGTCCCTCCAGCCGGGAAAAGTCCGGAATCAATCATGGCCACAACGGACATTGCCCTTTTATCAGGATGGCTGTCATTGTAATCATCAAAATAGCTTGACATGCTGACAAGTGCCGGAATCATACCGCCGCCATAGTGAAACACGTTCCAGTTATCAAAATGTATCTTGCCGTCGTCCTCTATCAGGGGGGCGCCGGACCAGGCAGACGGCCCTATGGTAAGATCCACCCCTGAAACAGGATATATCCGTTTATATGTCCTGATTGCCTGGAGATAGCGCTGCTGCCACGTGTTCCAGTTGAATCCCGTTTTGATATGGCCGTTTTCAAAGGGCACTACAGGCCGTATCAGGATCCTTGGCCGTATAACACTTGCAAACTCCGCGCTGTCCCGGGTGGATTCAAATCCCAGTATCTCCTGGTCACCGCTGTAAACCAGCACACGGAAACGGTAACTGTCTGCGGTAAGCCGGTCAGGAGGCAGGAAAAAATTGATGCCCTGGTTGATAGAAGTCAGGATGCCTGTTGATGCAAGGGCAAAGCCTGGGACATGGGTAGGTTTTACAGTAAAAGGAGGGTCACCATTGCTTGGGGTGACATAACAGATGGCATCAGTGATGCGTGCGTTTGGAGCGGGATCAGGTTCACTTGTACGCACCTGTACCTGCAGAATGGTATTTTTACCCTTGACAAGGCCATATGACCACACCCCCTGGCTCAATTCCACCCTGTAGAGTTCAGCGTGGGAGACCTGGAAATCGGTCGGTGAGGTCCACGTGGCCTTTGGTCCATTCACCACAATGGGGCCGGTTGTAACCTCGGGGTAATCCCACAGATTTACCATGCCCACCTTCTTCCCCGTCTGGAAGTACGGTTCCAGCACCTTGCCACCGGCAGGCACCTCAACAGTTACCTGGTCATCAGTCGATCCCTGCATTATAGCGGCATCGTAGCCGTTAAAACTTATGTGTTGAGCGGACAGCAGTTCATGACCCCTTATGGTAACGAGCGTACCGGGAGATCCCTTCTTAGGTGACCAGTCAAATACCGTCAGGGGCCGGCTCAGGATGTGCAGGGTAATATCATCAGAATCTGTACCGCCTCGACCGTCGCTTACGGTAAGTCTAAGGCGAATATCCCTGTCCTCTGTAACTGATGCTGTTATAACAGGGGCGCAGTCATCTTCATGCCCCTGGAAATCAATGACATCTGCATCCAGCCCGTTGGGTACTGTCCACGTACAGCTTATCGGGTCCCCGTTGGGGTCAGTGCCGCCTCCGGAGAGTGGAAAATAATCGTGTTCACGAAATGTTGCATCACTTCCGGCATGGGCAACAGGCCATTCGTTTACGGAATCATTCACATGAACAGTTACACTGTCCTGGTCCGTTCCTCCAAGATCGGTGCTTACCCTGAGCCGCAGGACTATATCAATGCCGCCCGGATTTGAAAATCTGGGAGTGGTGAAATACGGACTGCACGTATTGGCGTTGGCAAGATTTATCTGAACACCTGAAGGTGCGGATTCAACCTGCCACAGGAAAGAAAGCGTATCTCCGTCCGGGTCTGAGCTGGAGCAGCCGTCAAGCTGTACAAATGTCTCTTCGTTGGCTGTCTGGTCAGGTCCGGCATCCGCCACAGGCGGATTGGGATCAGTGGCAGGAACCACGGTAATCTGCACCGTGTCTGTCTGCTGGAATGGATCAGGCCACCTGGAATCATCCACCGCAAGTTCAAAGGTCAAAGTGGCTGATGTATGGCCCGATTCCAGCATGGGTGCAATAAGTGTTGGAGATACCTGGCTGCTGCCGGTGCTTTCGGCAAAGATGGCGGAAGGCCCTGACAGCTGGGTCCATCGATAGATCAGCGGGTCACCGTCAGGATCTGAAGAGGCCGATCCGTCAAGAGTAAAGGAGGCCCCTTCTGCTACCCGGGGATTATCCGGCCCCGCGTCTGCCACTGGCAGTTGGTCTGGTTTCTGCCAGCAACCACAGTGGAGTCTTCCAACTATGGCATCATGCCCTCCGCTATAGAACCCAGGGGATCGGTAGGCAAGGAGATAACACTCGCCGCTGTTGCTGTTCATTGAAAGCACAGGCTGATCCACCCCATCCATGTGGCTGAACAGCGCGCTCGTGTGCAACCCGGCAATTTCCATGCCCTGGATTCCCGCAGGGATATGAAGCCCAAGGAACAGGCGTTCATTTGCAGGGTGTGAATCAAAGGAAAAGGAATCTGCGGAACTGATCAGAAATTCAGGTCCGGAAGGGACAGGACTGCCCGATGGAAGGGGCAGCGAAAGGTACTGACCATATATCATGCTTCCCCGCATGAATATAACAAGCTCCCTTTCAAACATGGGATTGTAGGTAACTGCTGGTATGGCCTCGTCTTCAAGATAACTGCTGGTATGGGTAACCCTGAGAACATCCGTGATGTCAAGGCCCGATATGTTTACCATGAATATGTCGGATATGCCGTCATACTCCACTTCAAATACCACATGGTGCCATGTCTCTGTCATGCTTGAGGAAGGAAGGACAATTAGTCGAACAGGTGAAGGATCTGCTATGCGTGGCGTAAGGGATTCATGATTTGCGGGGAATGAAGCCGAATCGTCTATTGGAAACACGGATCCCACAACGGCAAGGCCGCTTGCACTCTGGCTGTCTTCCTGGATATTTGCGGCCAGGATACGCTTCCTGCCGCCAATGCGGCTGTCTTCCCATACCACTAAAAAATAAGGGTGTGGCACATCCCCCTGCGCCTGGTAGAACCCTGCGGCTATATCCGGGTTTGCCGGATATACTCCTCCCCCTGATACATTCAGTGGACTTGTTCCAATGACCTGGCCTCGGCCAGATATTCTCCGGGCCCTGATACGCCAGCCACCTCCTTCTATAGCGTCCTGGGCAGACCAGACTACTACCCACTCATTATTTACCGGGTCATATGACACCCTTGGCCCTTTATCCTGCTCCTCTACTCCAGACAGGGCAAAGGCCTGGGACAGGGCAGAACCATCGTTATCATAGATGCGTGCCATATTACGTCCGGTCCCGGCCACAGTGCCATTTTCAAGCCATACCACGAGCCAGGTTGATTCAGAGGTATTAAAGGCAATGTCAGGTTGAACCGCTGGTGCACTACCTGTACTTATGTAAAATGGTTGGCCGATCTGGGCATTATCGTCAATGCCCGGGCATTCATCACAGCCATCGGGTACTCCATCTGCATCGCTGTCCGGGTCGCACTCGTCTGGAACAAGGTTATGATTGCAGTCCATGCTGGTACCGGATTCAATATCTGTCTCATCGGCAACACCGTTAAGGTTGCAGTCAGGATAGCATGTATGGTCACGCTCTGAGCAGATGTCATCAACACCGCAGGGCGGCTCTCCAGGGTTACACACCCCCCTTCCATTACACGATTCATTGCCATTACAGAACAGGCCGTCCGGACATGGGGTTCCAGGTGCAGCATAGTTTTCAAGGCAGTTTCCGGCACCATCGCATGTATCAGGACTGTTACAGACAGTATCTGTGGGGTCTCCGCATGCGCTTCCTGCAGGGCTGGGATCATGAATGCACTCACCCGCGCCGTTACACTGATCAACCGTACACTGATTATGGTCATCTGTGCATGCCGTACCGGCTGAAACAGGCGTATTCAGGCATACATAACCGTCGCAACTGTCCACTGTGCAGGGATTGCTGTCATCACATTGGGAATCGAGGCTACATTCTGCCTCTGCAATGGTGAGGGTGGCGCCAAGGCAGTAACTGCATGATGACGGGGTGGGGTCATAACTTCCTACCTCTATGTAATAGGTATTGCCTGCTGTTACGGGAAAAGAAAGGGTAGATGCCCGATTTACGCCGCAGTCGCTGCTGCAGTACTCACCTTCTGAATCATCGTTGCATCCAAGCTGGAATCCTGCCCCGCCGCACGTTCCCTGGAAGACCTTAACGACAGTATCATAACCCGTATTGCCATTGCAGGTGGTGAAGGTGGCCGTGCCATTCTGCGTGGGTGTCAATGTGAACCAGGCCGGGGTGTTTATTGAAATACTGCTCCCTCCGCATGACCAGCTCTCCACGGGAAACGGCGGGGATATATCGTTAAGGTCAAGGTTCACCGTATGTGTACCCGGAGTGCCTGGAATCTCCCGGGCCATTTCACATATAAAATTTGACGGGGCCTCCCCGCATGGTTCCCCGATTGTGACTGTCAGCCCCAGGCATTGCAGGCAGGCCTGGCTGTTGTTGTACGAACCTACCTTGATGATATATTCGGTGCCTGCGACGGCATCGAAGCTTACCCTGGAGGCGCGGTTTGCGCCCGCACACCCGGTGCTGCATTCAGGTGCGGTTGTGTCATCATTGTATGCTATTGAGGTGGAAGATGCGTCACAGAATTCACCTTTCTTCTCAAGCACCTCAAGCACGGTATCGTAATTTGTAAATGGACTGCATGTAGAAACTGTAACAGTACCCGTTATCTCTGGAACAACAGTGAAATAGACTATATTCCCTGCAGAGTTCCCGCCAACTGTTCCGGTTGTGGATGAACCGGCGGCATCCATCAGCACTACGTGGTGCCCCTTGGCACCGGAAATGGCTCTGGCACCTGTACAGACAGGAGTTGCATCTTCCCCATAGGTACATCTCTGAGCAAGGCCTGCGGATTCCAGGCTTGGGAAAGATATGAACAGAATTATCACAAAAAAAGCCCTTTTCATAGCAGGTCCTCCCGGCATTTCCCCCCTGTTCTGTTCCAGAGTTTCCGCAAAGACCTAACAGGGCAGATGGATAAAAAGCTGTACTTATAACCGAATCAGTAATTCATGCAGACATGGTTCCATTCTTGTTCAGGAATAAAGCAATTTAGATACCAAAAAATGAAATTGTTTAAAGTGACACAATACAGTCTTTTTGAGCTAACAGAAAGAATACCGGGCTTAAAAGAACTATTTTTCCGGAAAAACTTTTCCATAAATTGGTTATGTTTTTTAATTATTCAAAAAAACAACTGGTTATGTTTAAGATTGTGGTATTTTTTTTCATATAGTTTACATATCAACAAAACCTTGCTCCAACAAACCATGCAGTATCTACCAAACCCAATACTGACCTGATCGAAAAGAATGAAGCACTTGCGCGGCACAAGACATTGCTGTTTACTTAATCGTTCCCTGAAAGCTCGAATTTGTTCATTTCGCATCAAGTTTTAATTATCAGATGCCGAAGGATCAAAGAGAAACCACGTCTTACAACTCACTGTGCCAGGTAGTGAATGCCGCAGTTTTATACAATTTTTTACCCCTTGCCTGGATACAACGGATCAAAGAATTTTACCTGAATCATGACGCCGGAAAAACACGGATTTGATACCAACAACTTTGCAGGAAGCAGGATACTGGTGGTGGAAGATGACATCATGCAACGTCTTTTGCTCTGCAGTATTCTGAAAACACAGGGATATGACGTGTTTGAAGCAGAAGATGGTCAACACGCCCTGGAACAGATAAATGAAATCACTCCTGACCTCATAATCTCCGATATACTCATGCCACGAATGGATGGTTTCGAGCTTTGCCGCACCATTCACGCCAACCCTGCAACCCGAACCATTCCAATCATTCTGGTTACGGCTCTTGATACCAAGGAGGATATATTAAAGGGTATTGATGCAGGGGCAAACGAATTTCTCACAAAACCTATTGAGCCAAGAGAACTGTCCCTTCGTGTCAGAAACGCCATACGCTCCAGAAAACTTTACCTGGAGCTGGAAGAAAAATTTCAGGAGCTCAAAAACCTTGAAGCCATGCGGGACAACCTGGTGCATATGGTTGTTCACGACATGCGCTCAGTGCTTACTGGCATTGTAACCACGGCGGACTTTCTGCAATCCAGGATCAAAACCCGGTTAAATGATGTAGAAAACGGGCTCTTCAGCAATATCATGAACAATTCCACTGCGCTTATGGAGATGGTAAGCACGGTTCTTGACGTAAATCGAATGGAAGACGGAAAGATGCCCATTGAAAAGAAGGTGTCTGACATGAGAGAAATACTACAGCACGCACTTGACCTTCTTGGCATTACCCACGATGACAAAAGAGTAACATACAATCTTCCAGACAAACCGGTGTGGGTGGAATGTGACCCAGGCATCATCAGCAGGGTTATTACAAATCTACTCTCCAACGCAATCAAATACACCCGCAATAAAGAGGACGGCAAGGTCAATATTGTGCTATCCACAGTGAATAACAGGGCAATAGTGCGGGTAACTGATAATGGACAGGGGATTCCTGAGTCAGACAGGGAACTCATCTTTGAAAAATACGCTCAATCCAGCCTTAGGCAGCAGAAAAAAAGGTATTCATCCGGCCTGGGTTTATATTTCTGTAAGATTGCAGTTGAATCACATGGAGGAGCCATAGGGGTAGATATTGGCAGTGAAAAAGGGGCCAGATTCTTCTTTGAACTAGAAACCTGTAAGGAATAAGGAAGATTAATCAACCATCGGGGTTCTGAACATGTTATACATTATTTCAGACAGCAGATTCTTCCGGGCATTATTACCGTCTTTACTTATAATATCTTTCATGGCAGGGGCCTCCACTGTCAGGGCATATGGTGTGGCGGGAAACCGCTACATGGGAATGAGCCTCGACCAGCTTATGAAGATTAAGATTACATCTGTTTCAAAAAGTGAAGAGAGGCTTTCAGATGCTGCAGCTGCCATCTTCGTAATCACCCAGGAAGATATCAAAAGGTCAGGCGCGACCACCATTCCAGAAGCCCTTCGCATGGCGCCAGGCATTCAGGTAGCCCACATTGACGCTAACAAATGGGCAATCACTGCAAGGGGATTTAATGGAAAATATGCAAACAAACTCCTTGTACTGCTTGATGGCCGAACGCTATACACCCCTTTCTATTCAGGTGTTTACTGGGATGTACAGGACACAATGCTGGAAGATATCGACAGGATAGAGGTGATTCGTGGGCCCGGAGCCACACTGTGGGGTTCGAATGCAGTTAATGGTGTAATTAACATAATCACCAAAAGCGCCGGGGACAGCCAGGGGACAGTAGTGGCAGGTGGGGCTGGTAACCAGGAGAGGGGTTTTGGTCAGGGCAGATTCGGGGGACAAATAGGCAATTTTTATTACCGTGTTTATGGCAAGGGTTTTTACAGGGCGAGTTATCCCTTTGGCAGTGACGCATATGACAACAGCTCAAGTCCTAAGACAGGCAGTGATGCAAATGATGCATGGTCCAGCGCAAGAGGCGGTTTCAGAACTGACTGGGATATCTCTTCCTCCGATTCACTTACGATGCAAGGTGATATCTATACGGGCTACAGCCAGGAGATCATTAACTTCCAGGGTCTTCCTGATGTCGGTATATTGTACGACAAGGCAAATATTTCTGGCGGCAATATTTTAGGCAGATGGAATCACAAGTTTGCAGACGGTATAAAACTCACTGTTCAGATGTACTATGACCGAACTGAAAGGTCCCAGTATGAATATAACGCTAAACAAGATACCTATGATCTTGATATCCAACAGACCATTCCGCTCCCCTGGAATCAACACTGTATCGTTGGCTTTGAATACAGGTACAATACAGATTCAATCAGCACCAACTTGACGTCACTTGTTGATACTGACAGTAAAAAGCTTCATTGGATAAGCGGATTCATCCAGGACGAGATTTCAATCATTCCCCATGAGCTCAAATTTATTCTTGGCTCAAAATTTGAGAGCAACGACTACACCGGATTTGAAATACAGCCGTCTGCACGGCTATCGTGGAAACCAACCATGAACCAGACTTTCTGGGCTGCCATATCCAGGGCGGTACGCACTCCATCCAGAGCTGACGAAAACCTGGACATTTACCCTGTGGACATACCTGCTTCAGGCACCAATCCGGGGATGAGGATGAAACTGAAAGGTTCTTCCCATTTCAAATCGGAAAAACTCCTGGCATATGAAATAGGTTACAGAATCCATGCTACTAAAAAAATTTCATTGGACATCGCCGCCTTCTGGAATGAATATGATGACCTGCGTACACTTGAGCCAGCCGGCTCCGGATTTGATTTCACAACAATGCAGTATTACAAAAATTTCGTATTCAAGAACAAACAGTCCGGACACACATACGGGCTAGAACTGGCAGGTACCATTAAACCGTTCTCATGGTGGACGATTTACACCACTTACTCTTGGCTACATTACAATATCTCAAACGACTCGGGTTCAGACAACTCCTTGGCAATGCCTGATGAATTCAGTCCTGATCAACAATTCTCCCTAAGGAGTTATGTTGATCTTCCAAAAAAAATCGAATTTGACACGTCTTTATATTATTCAGGTAGCGTCCAAGACTACAGCATACCCTCTTATACAAGGATCGACCTGCGTTTAGGCTGGAAACCTGTGAACTGGATTGATCTGAGTCTGATGCTTCAAAACCTCCTTGACAATCAACATCCGGAATTCGGTGGGTCTCGTGATGGGCTCGTATCAACTGAAGTTCCCCGCAGTTTTTACACAAAGATAACCTTTAGTTTTTAATTAATGGCGCAGGGAATATGCTTCAAAAATTTATTGAACATATTGCTACGCCAGTACGGCAAAGAATTTTGCCAAGTTCTTTGTTCCTGCTTTCGCTGGCACTGTTATTTTGTCTTTGCTCAGGCATTTTTAATAACCTGTTTGCATCTGTTGCAAAAGAGTACGAGATCAAAGCAGCATTCATCCCAAACTTTGCACGATTTACAACATGGCCCAATCAAGACAGCACCATAGGACAATTTATATTTCTCATAGTAGGCAATAATCCCTTTGGGCAGGCAATAAATCCCATCAACTCCCAGGAATTTTATGGCAAGAAAGCGGAGGTACAATTTGCCCAGGGCTGGCATATACCTAGCAATGATGTAAAGGTGATGTTCATAAGCCGCACCATGGAAGATGAACTGGAGGAAATCCTGAAGGACATAAAAA
>JALWJV010000246.1 GCA_026996955.1 Deltaproteobacteria bacterium | reverse complement strand
CCTTAACTATATCTGCAATATTGGAAAGCTTTCCGGTAATTGACTTATGGAAAGGTGTGGTGCCCCACCTGATTACGGCAACAGGTGTGTCAGGGTCCCTGCCGTGCTCTATGAGCTTTGAGCAGATATGGGGAAGGTTTGTCATACCCATGAGAAAGACCAGTGTTCCAACTCCCTTTGCAAGACCTTCCCACTGTACCGGTGCCTCTTTTGTGTCAAAACGCCTGTGGCCAGTGATAAAGGCAACCGAGGCAGTATGCTCCCGGTGTGTGAGCGGAACCCCTGCGTAGGCAGGAACGGCAATGGCAGATGTTACACCAGGCACGATCTCGAAATCTATGCCTTCCCTTGCCATTATCTGGGCCTCTTCTCCACCGCGGCCAAATATGAACGGATCCCCCCCCTTCAGCCTGACCACGGTATTTCCTTCCTTTGCCTTCTTTACAATGTAGTCGTTAATCTCATCCTGGTTGGCAACGTGCCTTCCAACCCGTTTACCCACATAGATCAACTCCACATCAGGGGAGGCAAAGGAGAGAAGCCTGGGGCTTGCAAGCCTGTCATAGATTATGACATCAGCCTGTTCAATGAGACGCCTGCCCCTCAGAGTCAAAAGGCCTGGATCTCCAGGCCCTGCACCTACAAGATATACTTTTCCTGTCCTGTTTTCTGTCACAATCAACCCGCGTTTTCGCTGTAAACCTTTTCAAGTATTTCTCTGCCGCCTGCCGCAAGGATCTCGTCGGCAAGTTCAGTCCCAAGTGCCTCTGGCAAGGATGCCGAACCGGTACGGCTCCTTTTAATAACCTGGTTCCCCTCTTCATCTGCAACAAGCCCGTGCATCTCAATTGAATTTCCGGAAAGAACAGCATGGGCGCCGATTGGCACCTGGCAGCCACCTTCAAGCCTCAGAAGAAACGCCCTCTCAGCCCTTACACAGGTGGCAGTCTCCTCATGGTGAATGGATGCAAGAATCTCACGCATCCTTGAATCATTGCTTCTGAACTCAATGCCAAGAGAACCCTGGCCAATGGCAGGAAGCATAATGTCAGGGTCAAGGTATTCGGTTATCCTGTCACTTAAACCCAGCCTGTTCAGCCCTGCTGCAGCCAGGATAATTGCGTCGTACTGCCCCTCATCAAGTTTCCTGAGCCTTGTATCAAGGTTCCCGCGCAGGGATTCTATAACAAGATCGGGCCTCAGTTTTTTAAGCTGTGACATGCGCCTCAGGCTGCTTGTCCCCACCCTGGCACCCTTGGGAAGGTTTGAAAGCCCCTTGCCATCTCTTGATATAAAGGCATCACGGGGATCCTCCCTCTGGGGAAATACCGAGACCTCAAGCCCGTCAGGAAGCTCAGTGGGGCAATCCTTAAGGCTGTGAACCGCAAGGTCTGCCCGCTTTTCGAGCAGGGCATCTTCAATCTCCTTGACAAAAAGACCCTTGCCCCCAACCTTTGCCAGCGGTACGTCAAGTATCTTGTCTCCACGGGTTACAACCTTGAGGAGTTCAATCTCAACACCGGGCCATCTCTTTTCAATCTCTGACTTTACACATTTTGACTGGGTAAGGGCCAGAAGGCTCTTTCTTGTGGCTAATTTAAATTTTTCAGGCATATATTTTTGATTATCCTCCACAGGAGCTGCAGTTTGTGCTTGTGCATCCGGAACATGAGCTGGATGCCTTGCTGCCGGTTCCTGTAAAGCTGCTGCCTGACTTGAAGGCGCAGGCTGACATCTGTTTTTTGGTGTTCATTGAACCGCACTTGGGGCACTGGACAACAGTTCCTGAACCTAAAACAAGCTGTTCAAAGTCTTCTCCGCACTTTTCACACACGTATTCATAAATGGGCATTTTTCTGCTCCTATTGATGTTTTTATATAGAGTTCCGGCTACAATACAGATCTGAGAAACAGACAGTGAAAGATATTACCCCTATTCTTCAAGGGCTTCAAGGACTGCAGCGGCAAGAAGCGGTATCATTAGTTCATGATGTCCTGTAATATTGTATCCTCTGCCGCCGGATGATGTGGGCCTGTTGACCACATTGGTAAGGGGGCGATACTGGCGGATAAAGTCAAAATTTGCAGTTGTAAACCTGCTCACCTCATAACCAAGGTTTCTGACAAGGGTAAGGGCTTTTAAGAAAACCTCCGGCATTATCACTGCAGAGCCGATGTTAAGAAGCACTCCATGCTGCAGCTCCTTTACAAGTGATGCAAAGATACGAAAATCAGTATGGCTTGCCGCACCTGTTGCCTCCCCGCTTACAGACGGGTGTATGTGAATGATGTCAGTGCCAACTGCAACATGAACAGTAACAGGCACATCAAAACGTGCTGCCTGGGCAAGAAGGCTTAAGGAGTTATAGGGAAATTCGCTTTCAAGAAGCCTTTTTCCCACTGTCTTTCCAAGCCCCTGGTTTGTCTCCTGTGCCTCCCTGATTGCCCTGTTAAGAAACTCGCCTGTCTCCCTGGCTGCACCAAAACTCCCATCCCCAAGGACCGCTCCAACATCTTCAGATGTCTTTCCTGCCATTGCAGTCTCTGTATCATGAATAATGCACGCACCGTTTAGTGACAGGGAAGAGATTATGCCCCGTTTCATCAGGTCTATCAGAATGGGGTTAAGCCCAACCTTGATAACATGGGCCCCCATTGTGACCATGACTTTGCGCCTGTTCTTCACCGCTTCTGCCACAGCCTCAGAAAGGGCGATAATATCCGATGCGGCGAGCTGGGCGGGGAGTGCTTTCAAAAAATCCCGCATGCTCATGCCGGCGGAAACAGGCTTTGCAAAATCTGATACTGATACCTTGCTGGGTCTTTCAAATAGGGAGTAAGTGGAAAGACCTGAGAGATCTATGGGTTCCGGATAACTCATGAGCTGGTTTCAAACAGCGCCTTTTCAACAAGGTCGCAGAGGCAGTGGGCAAGGAAGATATGAACCTCCTGTATTCGGGGGGTATCAGTGCTTGGAACCGCAACCAGGATATCACACAGGGGGGCCATTGGTCCTGGACGCTTTCCTGTAAAACCTGCTGTTAATGCCCCCTTTTCCTTTGCGGTTTCAAGGGCAGCCAGCACATTTGGTGAATTTCCACTGGTGCTGATTCCAATTACAACATCCCCTTTAACTGCAAGTGCCTCCACCTGCCTGGAAAAGCAGTTTTTATAATCAAAATCATTTGAAATGGAGGTCAGGACCGATGAATCAGTGGTGAGCGCAATGGCAGCCATTGCAGGCCTGTTAATCCGAAAGCGGTTAACAAACTCCGCTGCAATGTGCTGAGCATCTGCCGCACTGCCTCCATTACCAAAGAGAAGCACCTTTCCACCCCTTTTTACGGCACCTGCCACCTCTTCTGCCAGTTTTTCAATACTGTCTCCACAGGCATCTATGCTTGCCTGAAGGGCAGATACAGTATCAAGGGCTGATGATGCAATAAAATGTTTTATATTATTATTCATGGCAGGAGAAAAAAATAAAAAAGCATAATGGTGTCAAGCAACTTTAGCGTTCAAGGGCATCAAACCCTGCAAGATCAGCCTTTTGGGCAAGCAGTCTTCCCAGCTCTCTCACAT
>JALWJV010000245.1 GCA_026996955.1 Deltaproteobacteria bacterium | reverse complement strand
GCCCATAATAGTTGGCTATATGGGAATTCCTCTGACAAAGGAGATGCAGTAAATACGGCAATCCCGAAGGGTTTCAAAACTGGAAAGCTATAATCGACATAACTCCTTTTAATTGCATTGAAAAAACAATTTTCCAGATTTTGAAACGCTCAATCTAGGATAAAGAACCAGAACGACTGCCAACAATAATCCCAAACTGTTAAATTGTACAGAGGCATTGAGCCATAAGAACAGACAGGTGTTAAAGCTATGGACAAGGACAGGAACCCCGGCACCTCGGATATAATCATTGTAATTACCACTTCAGACAGCAGGGATGAGGCGGTAAAACTTGGCCGTATGATGGTTGAAAAAAGGCTTGCCGCATGCGCACAGATAAGCGGGCCCATTGAAAGCCATTTCTGGTGGGATGGAAAGCTTGACAGGGCAGAGGAGTGGCAATGCAGGTTCAAGACCTCAAGAAAACTCTATTCCGCACTGGAGCAGGAAATCAGAAAGGCTCACTCCTACCAGGTCCCGCAGATTGTGGCAGTACCCGTTTTGGCATCCCTTACGGATTTTGAATCATGGGTTATTGAAGAAACAGATCAGATTAGTAAAGAACAGGGGTTATAATAATTCAGGTCAGGGAAGTATCTGCACCATGGGCGAGCCCTGCTCTACCCTTCCAACCACCGCAGCCTCAACAACACCCTTTGAAAGGATACAATTCATATAGGCGTCTGCTTTGTCATGAGGAAGGGATACAAGCAGCCCGCCTGATGTCTGGGCATCAAATAACAGTTCAGCAACAACGGTATCAACACCTGTATCCACAGACACACTGCGGCGGCAATACTTCCTGACCTCATAATCCCCCTCTGGAACAAAACCCTGCCTTAAGAATTCAAGTGCCTCCCGAAGCAGGGGAACACGGCCTGCATTCAAAACAACCCTGCAGCCACTTGCCTCAGCCATCTCAAGTGCATGACCAACAAGGCCAAAACCGGTTATATCCGTGGCTGCATTAACCCCGATCTCAATCATTGCCTCAGAAGCCTCACGGTTAAGGGCCTTCATCACCCCGGTCATGCGCCGGAGCTGCTGATCGTTAAGGATACCTGCCTTATGGGCAGTGGAAAGTACGCCTGTTCCTATGGGCTTTGTGAGAACAAGCCCATCACCAGGCTTTGCACCTGCATTTGAGATAAACCGCTCTGGATGCACAATACCTGTAACCGACAACCCGTATTTTGGCTCACTGTCCTCAACGCTGTGCCCTCCAACAAGAACAGCCCCTGCTTCATGAACCTTGTCAATTCCCCCCTTTAGGATACGGGCAAGCACGTCCGGACTCTCGTCCTTGATTGGGAAACAGACCACATTCATGGCAGTCAGCGGCACCGCACCCATTGCATAGAGGTCGCTCAGTGAATTTGCCGCAGCTATCTGGCCGAACTCGTAGGGGTCGTCAACTACAGGTGTAAAGAAATCTACTGACTGGACAATAGCCAGCTCATCCGAAAGGCGGTAAATGCCTGCATCAGAGGCTGTCTCGATTCCTGCCAGCAGATTGGGATGGTTAGAGAGGGGAAGCTTTTCAAGGATTGCATGCAGGCCCTCCGGGCCTATCTTTGACGCTCAGCCCGATGCCTTGACCCTGGAAGTCAACCTGGCTGATTCCTGCTTGCTCATCTATTACTTTCTAAGTGTGGCTATCAGCCTGTTTCTCTTAAGAAACATATCAAGGGCATCACAAATATGAGGAAATACAACATCTGCAACCCTCAGGGCATCACCAGATGCACCCTCCTTGCCCATGATACACACTCCAAGGGCAGCCTCCTTCAGCATAAGGGCATCATTGCAGCCGTTACCAATGGCAATGGTATGCTCCCTTCCAAGCTCCTCAAGGAATGCCAGTTTCTGCAAATCGCCGCGCCCTGACTCAAGACAGTGCACATTCACACAGCATCCATCCCTGAGTTCCCGTGTCAGGCCTTCAAGGCTCTGATATGTATCGGCAGTGAGAACATAAACATCCAGAACCCGGGATATGGTCTTTAATCTTTCAACCACACCGTCAATAAATTCGCCGTCAACGGTAAGCGTACCATTCAAATCAAGAATAAGGTTGGAAAGGTCGTAAAATATTCCGCAGGGAAGATCAATTTCTATCCGTTTGTTACCGTTGATCATGTGTCATTCCTCAATATCAAAACCTGGCAGAGGCCAGTTGGTACAATTTCCATCTTTAGAACAGGACAAACACCTGAGAGGAGCAGTTCAAACATGTGCAAAAAATCTCCTGCTTAAACCTCCCTCTTAACAGCCAGTCAATCAATGGCATATAAGATGTTGACTGTCAACCCTCTTGCAGGTTTATTACACATATTACACAGACAGAGAAATTCAACATTTCACAGGAGCTTAACGAACACATGCAGATAGCACCTTTAATATATCCGGTTAACTACTTGCGCCACAATGTCATCAATACGCTTTCCCTGATGTTTTCAAGCGTCAACGTGCTGTCCCCAACAGATGACGAGGAACTTTCACCTGTCAAGGCACCGGGATTCAGCACACCCCTGTACATACACCGCATAGCCCCCTCACCTCCTGAAAAAAAGAAAAGATTCCGTAAAATCCTCAGGGAGATGAAGGTGTGGGGAGAGCAGATGGGGCTTGATAACAAGAGCGTTGCAGAATCCATCCACACAGAGGCATTTCAGCCTGCCGCGGAATCTGTCTCCAGTATATTTTCATCAATCAAGCAGAAAAAGACCGGCCAGGCCATGCTGCAGACAAGGCTCTTCCTTCAGATAGCCCTGGAAAATGACATGCAGGATGATCTGCTGGAGCTTGAGATAAAAAAACTTGAGGAAAAGAAGAAAAAACTCACGGAAATCATGGGGGATGAACTGCCGGAGGAGGAGACTGGAATTTCCCTGCCACACGAAGAAACCAGGCCGGATCTGTACGGGATAAAGATGCTGAACATGCCGGAGCGCCGCCTCAAGGCATGGATGCGGCTTGCAAACCATTACGATGACACACCTCTTGATACATGGCCCCTTGGAGAAAGTATTGCAATAAAGGATATATTGGACCGGGCATACGAAAAGGCCACTGGAAAGATCGCCAAAGAGATCCTGAACCTGCAGCTTCCCCGGGAAATTGAAGACCCTGCCCTTAAATCAAAGCTTTCGGACGGGGTGATGAAGCTCATGGATGAACTGAAGGATGAACTCTCACAAAGGGATGGGAGTGACATTGAAGAAAATGCCCTGATAAAAAATATATGCCACAGGATTGAGGTAAGCGTTGATGCAAAGGAGGCACAGAAACACCCTGGCCCAAGGGTGAACCTTACAATTTATCCCGGCATGCACATGGACGACCTGCTTCCCCTGGCTGCAGGCCTTAAAAAACGAAAGAATCCCCCAAAGCTCTTCAGCAAGTGGTGTTATGGATCATTTTACCTGATGTAGGACAAACCTGGATTGAGCGATTGTCGGATTTGCTGCAGATCCGCGAAAGAGGAATTCCCATAATAGTCGGCTATATGGGGATTCCTCTGACAAAGGAGATGCAGTAAAT
>JALWJV010000244.1 GCA_026996955.1 Deltaproteobacteria bacterium | reverse complement strand
GTGCTGGGGAGCGTTGATTCCCTGGTGAAACTTGATACTACCTACAGCATGGATCTGTGGCAGAGGGTAAAGGGACGGGTGCGTGAGCTGATAAAGACCAATCCCTTTCAGCAGGTCAGGACAGCCCATGCCAGGAACCTTGAAAAGATTGATGTCTTTCTCTCATCGGATCTGAAGAAGTTTTTCAGGGAACTGGGACGGGAACGGTAGGTGTTAATATTTTTTGCGGTGTGGTGGAGGTTCTGCACCTCTTTTAACCGTGTAAGTGGCTTAAAAGCTGAACCGCAAAGAACGCCAGGGACGCAAGGAATTTTGACTTTCCCTGTGGGGGGGCGACATGGAAGGAATAACTTCCTTGGCGTTGTTCTTTGCGTTCTTGGCGTCCTTGAGCGAAGCGGGCGGTGAAGATGTTAAAACCAGCCCAAAGTATTATAAATACTTGAAGTATAAAATAATTCGGAGGAGTTATGTCCGGACATTCCAAGTGGAGTACAATCAAACACAAGAAGGCGGCAACAGATGCCAAGCGTGGTAAGATTTTTACCAAACTTATCAAGGAGATAACCGTTGCAGCAAGGCTGGGAGGAGGAGACCCTTCTGCAAATCCCAGGCTTCGTGCAGCCATTGACTCTGCAAAGAGTCAGAACATGCCCAAGAGCAATATTGAGCGCGCCATCAAGAAGGGTACCGGCGAGCTTGAAGGTGTTAATTACGAAGAGATCACATACGAGGGCTATGGTCCTGGCGGGGTTGCGGTGCTTGTTGAAACCATCACTGACAACCGGCAACGTACTGTTGCAGAGGTGAGGCATCTGCTTTCAAAACGTGGCGGCAACATGGGTGAGCCTGGCAGCGTTTCCTGGGTTTTTGAGAAAAAGGGCCTTGTTGTAATTGAGAAGGACAAGGTTGATGAAGAAACATTGATGGATGTTGCCCTTGAGGCAGGGGCAGATGACATTCGTGATGAGGGGAGTGAGTGGGAGGTTGAGACGGCCCCTGAGGCACTTCCTGCCGTGCGTGATGCCATAAAGGAGGCGGGTATTGAGATTATCTCTGCCGAGGTGTCAATGGTCCCCTCAAATACTGTGAAACTGGAAGATGAAAAACAGGCAAAGCAGATGCTTCTTCTCATGGAGGCCCTTGAGGAGAACGATGACGTGCAGAATGTCTATGCCAATTTTGATATCCCGGAGGATATCCTGAAGAAGGTAGCATGACAGGTATTTCTGTTTCATGGTTATAATGGGCGTTGATCCAGGTTCCCGGGTTACAGGCATCGGGGTTGTGGAATCCAGTGGTAGCAGTCTGCGCTGTCTGGGTGCCGGTGTAATCAGGGTGTCGGGAGAACGCAGTTTTGTTAGCCGGCTTGACCGGCTTTACCAGGGGGTGGCTGGTGCAATTGATAAGTACGCCCCTGATGTCTTTGCCATTGAAGACCTGTTTTTTGCCAGGAATGCCAAAAGTGCGCTTAAACTGGGCCATGCCAGGGCATCTGCAATGCTTGCAGCGGTCCATGCCGGGCTTGATGTGTATGAGTACACTCCGCTTGCCATCAAAAAGGCCGTGGTTGGATATGGAAAGGCGGAAAAGGTGCAGGTGCAGCAGATGGTCAAGGTGCTGCTCAACCTGAACTCCATACCTCCTACTGATGCCGCGGATGCCCTTGCCGTTGCAATCTGTCATGCAAACAGCGCCCGGCTGTCGTTTTCACCTGTATGTGTGGCCTGAGGCAGTCTATGTATTTTTTGTCCGGCAGGTGGCTGATTGTGCGGCAGTGGTATGCGGCAGCATTTTTATGAATCTGTGAATTTTTGCATCAGGTGCATGGTTAATCTTCATGATAGGTTTTCTTAAAGGCATAGTGTATGCCCGGGAGGCAGGAAGGCTTTTACTTGACGTGGGTGGAGTGGGATACGAGCTTTTCATGCCTGATCGGGATCTTCAAAGCCTGCCGCCAGTGGGTGAGGAGGCATTTGTCCATGTGCATACAGCCTTCAGGGATGATGCAATTTCCCTTTTTGGTTTTTCAAACAGCAGGCGCAGGGAGCTTTTTCTTATGCTCCTTGAGGTTTCCGGCGTGGGGCCAAGGCTTGCAATGAATGTGCTTGCCGCATCTTCTGCAAATGACCTTCTTCAGGCACTTGCCCGCGGGGAACATGCGGCGCTTCAGGCAATTCATGGTGTTGGCAAGAAGACTGCAGCAAGGCTCTGTGTGGACCTTAAAGAAAAGGCAGCAAAACTTCTGCAGCAGGGGGGCAAGGAGGCGGATTCCAGTGGAAGTGTCCTGTCTTCAGGGCCACTTGTTTCAGGTGACAGTGCTGCATCAGATGCTGTATCAGCCCTTGTTAACCTTGGCTGGCGTGAGAGCGATGCTGCAAAGGCAGTTGCTGCGGTTATCAAGGAATCAGGTGAGACCGATGATATTCAGGTGCTTATAACCCGTGCCATGTCCAGGCTCTCCAGGCTTGGCAGAAAGTGATGGTCAGCGATACTTTTATGAAGTTCCCCCCTGATAATCTTGTTGATGATCTTGTTACAGAAGAGCTTTCTGCCTCAATTCTTCCTGAAGACAGGGCTTCAGAGCCTGGTTTAAGGCCTCTGACCCTTGACCAGTACGTTGGACAGACCGAGGTTGTTGAAAGTCTCAGGCTTTTTATTACAGCAGCAAAGAAGCGGGGAACCGCCCTTGATCATGTGCTGCTTCACGGCCATCCCGGTCTTGGAAAGACAACCCTTGCAAATATCATATCCGCAGAGCTTGGAACCGGAATAAGATGCACCTCCGGCCCTGTTATTGAGCGCCCTGGTGACCTTGCTGCAATACTTACAAACCTTCAGCAGGGTGAGGTGCTGTTTATTGATGAGATCCACCGGCTGAGTCCTGTGGTGGAGGAGATACTCTATCCGGCAATGGAGGACTTCAAGCTGGATCTTATCATCGGACAGGGGCCGAGCGCACGTACAATCAAGATAGATATTCCTCCATTTACCATGGTTGGCGCAACAACCAGGGCAGGGCTTCTGTCTCCGCCCCTGAGGGACCGTTTTGGCGTGGTGCTCAGGGTGGAGTTTTATGAAGATATTCACCTTAAAGAGATTGTTGAGCGCTCAGCAAGAATAATGGGAATTCACCTGGACAGTGACGGGGCAATGGAGATTGCACGCCGCTCCAGGGGAACGCCAAGGATTGCAAACCGGCTGCTTCGAAGGGTCAGGGATTTTGCAGAGGTCAGGGCAGATGGCCGGATAACCAGGGAGGTTGCTGATGCCGCCCTGAATATGCTTCACGTTGATACCCAGGGCCTTGATCGAATGGACAGGGAGATCCTGACCATGATCATAGACCGTTTTGGCGGAGGACCCGTTGGTCTTGACACCCTTGCAACATCCATCGGAGAGGACAGCGGTACTATTGAAGATGTGTATGAGCCCTTTTTGATTCTGAAAGGCTATATTCACCGTACACCACGCGGCCGCATTGCCACAGACCTTGCTTACAGGCATCTGGGCAGGGAGTGGAAACAGTAAAAGGCGCGAAAGGCTGCGCCATCAGCAAATCTCTTGCTGGACTACATCAGGTAAAATGATCCATAACACCACTTGCTGAAGAGCTTTGGGGGATTCTTTCGTTTTTTAAGGCCTGCAG
>JALWJV010000243.1 GCA_026996955.1 Deltaproteobacteria bacterium | reverse complement strand
CTCAGGCGGCACCGTTAACATAGTTACAGGCACCCTTTCAGGTACCGGCTTCATAACCGCAAACGGCGGTGGAGATGGCCGCCATACCGGTGGAGGCGGTGGTAGGGTGGCAATAAGCTATTCAGACTCCACCCTGCCGGAGGACCATATCACTTCTTCTGGCGGTGTTGGCAATTACGGCAACGGCCAGGATGGGACCGTGGTGATTAACGGGGTACAGCAATAGGTACAAAATGTCGTGACTTCCAAAGAATTAATTCCGTAATGGCAGGGGCAAAGGTTTTTTAATAAGGCCTGAGCCCCACATAATTTCCAGGCGGGTAATAAACGCATACCCATATTTGCGCCTTGTCCGGGCAGATGGCCATTCCGCAGCCCAATTCCTTGGAATCCTTCCATATCATCTGGGTATAGTGACCGCACATTGCCCCTGTAGTGCAGGAATTTGTGCTGTAATCATAGTCACTGGCCTCTGCAGCCCATGCCTCTGCCACCTGTGGCGCCGTTATCTTCTGGGGCTCCCTCCTTCCGTCTGACCATTTTACCGGGCTTGCCCAGAACAGGTTTTCTCCCAGTTCACTCATTGTGTGCCTCATGGTGCAGTTATTGTTCATGGCCAGGTCCATGGCACGGTTCCTGGCAATGGCCGCAAGCCTGTTTGACCAGCGAAGGGGCGGAATGCCAAGCCTTGCCCGTATTCTGTTGTGGACCTGCGTCATGCCCGCCATCAGTCCTGTTTCTTTGTTCTGCGGCAAAGGGGCCTTGGATATCTCCGGAGAAGGGGTGTGCGAAGGGAGATTTGTGCTGCAGGACAGCAGCATCAAGGTGGAAGCGGCAAGAGCTGCCGCGACATAGACTTTACTGGTAAAATTTTTTGAAGTATTCAATTTTCCTGATATCACTTTCAAATTCCGGAAAGGAAAATGCGCATGAAACCTGCAAGAGTATTGCTGATAACCCTTTTAATTATCCTCCCACTTATTTCAATTCCCGCAGTTGCAGGGATACTGGTTGATGTTGACTGGCTCAGGATCCACAGAAAGGATAGAAATCTCGTCATTGTTGACTGCCAGAACAGGCCTGACAGTTATGAAAAGGCACACATCCCTGGGGCTCTGAAGGTGCAGCACCACGTTGATCTGGAAGACCCAACCCGTTATCCGCCAAACAAGTTTCCTCAGAAAGCACAGTTCCTTGCCCTGATGAATCGTCTGGGAATTGATAACAGTACCACTGTTGTTGCCTATGACGACAGGTATTCACTATTTGCCAGCAGGTTTCTCTTTATTATGGAGCTTTATGGACACGATATCAATAAACTCAAACTGCTTGATGGTGGACTACCCGCATGGAAGGCTGCTGGAGGCAAGGTCAGCAACAGTTTGTGCAGTCCGGTTAAAAGGGGAGCGTATGTTACCACTGGCGCCAATCCTGACATGATGGTTTCCTGGTCAGATGTGTACCGTAATGGTGTGCAGCTACAGGACAGGAAAGTTCTTGTCCATGACACCAGGCCCCTGGCGGAATTTGACGGGAGCAGGATTCGTACTGTTCGTGGAGGCCATATTCCAACAGCCGTTAATTTGGAAAGTATAAAGGTGTGCAACAACCCGGATCAGACATTCAAGCATGCAGAACAGATTCAAAAGGCATTTACAGAGGCTGGCATTACACCAGACAGGATTATCTATACATATTGCCACACTTCGGACAGGGCAGCGCATACCTACGTGATTCTGAAAAATATCCTGGGTTATCCGGATGTAAGGATATATGAGGGAGGCTGGAACGAATGGGGTTCCCTTACTGCCCTGCCTGCTGCTGATGAAGAATACCGGTAAAAAAAGTTCGTTCCCTAATGTGATTTTGGCCTGGATTGAGCGATTGTCGGATTTGCTGCAGATCCGCGAAAGAGGAATTCCCATAATAGTCGGCTATATGAGGATTCCTCTGACAAAGGAGATGCAGTAAATACGGCAATCCCGAAGGGTTTCAAAACTGGAAAGCTATAATCAACATAACTCCTTTTAATTTCGTTAAAAAAACAATTTTCCAGATTTTGAAACGCTCAATTCAGGTTTGGGATATTCAAGGTATGACGTGCACAAATTATTTCGGCCTGAATGGAAGCCACCTGTCAAGTATTGCATCAAGTGTTCCGTCTTTTTTCCATTTGGCAAGTACACTGTTAAGCTGATTTCGAAGCTCCGTATCTTCCTTTCTCACTCCCCAGGCAAGCTGTTCCGTGTTCAGCGGTCGCCACAGCCCGGTGATGTATGCCTCATTCTCTGATACAAGCCACATGATTGACGGGGCATCGTGGACAAACAGGTCTATGTTCCTGCCGCGCAGTTCACCAACAGCCTCATAGGGCAGGTTCAGGAGAACTATGCGGGAGGCAAAGGGGAAATTTTTCCTGACGAAACGCTCTGCTGTGGTATTTCTGACCACGCCAATTGAGGCATTGCTTTTCTTTACCGCAGTGA
The DNA here is from genome assembly GCA_026996955.1 of Deltaproteobacteria bacterium. GTDB lineage: Bacteria > Desulfobacterota > Dissulfuribacteria > Dissulfuribacterales > QOAL01 > S144-17. Next base: position 12,119 of record JALWJV010000243.1, on the reverse strand, counting down.
TGGAAGGGTATTTTTTTACATCCTCCAGCCTGAATGCTGTCATAAGTCCGGTGGTTAGATAGGGGCTTGTGAAGGCAATGCGCACCTGCCGGGGCTTGGTAATGGTCATGCCTGACATGATAATGTCAATCTTTTTCGTGATCAGGGAATCAATCAGCTGATCCCAGGGAATCACGGTTATCTTGACTGCCTTGCCAAGCTCAGATGGGAGCTTACGCGCAAAATCGGCCTCCACGCCCTGTACCTTGCCATTCAGTGCGAATGTCATTGGCGGATAGCTTGCGCTCATGCCAATACGGATTATGTCGGCCTTGGGAGCCGGCTGTGAAACAGTTTTGGTCTGAGGGGTTGGAGGGGTGCAGGCTGTTAAAAAAGTAAGGATTATCAAAAATAATACAGATATGGATATGCCTGTTTTGTGTTTCATGTTGATTTTTCCTTTGATTTTGAACGATATAGAGTTATCGCTGTTTGCTTCATTATGCGAATAACATGAGACAGTGTCAAGAATGCTGCAGGGTATCCGTTATTGTAGTGAATGGTCTTGTTTTGGAGTGACTCTGAAGAATTTCGTAGTTTTTCTTGGCGAAGCGCAGCCATAAAAATCGCGTCTGTCTGAGCGAGGTACGAGCGAGTTTCGCGATTTTGGCGGAGCAAGCCTTAGAAAAACAAGAAATTATTCACCGGAACGGAAAAACAAGGCCATTCACTAACCTCCATTACCATTGAAACGCTGCACAGTTACGCTGCAGGAAAAGCAGGCAGCCCCATAATGTTTATCCTGCAATCCTGTCCGGCCGGTTAAACACATTCAGCCTGTCCGGGCGGGCATAGGCCGCAAGTGTAACCCCTGCCTTTCTTGCAATTGCAAGCCCGAGGGAAGACGGAGCAGTCCTTGACATGACAATTGGTATGCCGATCCTTGCACATTTAAGCACCATGTCAGATGTGAGCCGCCCTGTTGTATAGATTGTACCGGCAGGGGAAAATCTCCCAAGCAGTATTGCGCCTATTATCTTGTCCACTGCGTTGTGCCTCCCCACATCTTCAAAAAATGCCTTGAGTTTCCCGTCAGCCCAGAAGCCGCACCCGTGAATGCAGTGGGTCTCCTGGCCGAGTTTTGACCTGTTCAGCACCTCCAGTATAAACTCCCTGACCTCCGGAAACGTAATGGTGGCTTCATCAAGGGGTTTGAATGCACCTTCAAGCATGTCCTTGGAGATCTTCCCTGTGCCGCCACACCCTGAGGTGATTATCACCTCCTTGGGGGCGCTGTCTTCCGGGACATCAGCATAGACCGATATCTTTCCCTCAGGACAGACCCAGACCTCAACCACCTGCCCTGGAGAGGCAATGTATCCCTGGCCGAAAAGAAAGCCCGGGCCAAACTCTTCAAGCCCCGTGGGAAGAACCATTGAGGCCCCTATTTCATTATCGTTGAGCATAACCTTGTAGGGTATTTCCACTGCCAGGGCTTCATCTTTTCTCCTGTTGCCCTCAGGGGTCATAACAACAGTCTCAAGCGCAAGCTTGACTGGAATGGTCATGTAGTTGGCCTCCATTCTTGATAAAACTGTATTGAGCGATTGTCTGATTTGCTGCAGATCCGCGAAAGAGGAATTCCCATAATAGTCGGCTATATGGGAATTCCTCTGACAAAGGAGATGCAGTGAATCCGGCAATCCCGAAGGGTTGCAAAAGTTGAAGAGTATGATAGCTGTAACTTCTTTTAATATCGTATGAAATTATTTCTTCAAACTTTTGAAACGCTCAATTCAGGATAAACCTTGTCTTGTCATACGAGGGTACTATAAATAGGACAGGTGTTAAAGTTAAGACATGCAATATGATAGGATGTATGATATTTTGGGTAATTCGTGAATAATTTTATATAAAAATATTAAACCAAAAATCCATTATGAAAAATTTCAACATCCAAATTCTTCGCCGCAGGAAAGAAGGCGGCTTTGCTCTTGAATCCGTAGAGGCGTCTATTTCACCCGGCGAGCCTATTCAGGAGCTGTCCGAAGTTTCGGGAATCCGCCTGGCTGGTGGTTTCCCGGATCTCTTTCTCCATGACCAGTTTCCCCTTTCTCCTTCCCTGCAGCTTAACGCAGACCTGGGAGAGTTTTCTTCTGAAGAGCTCCTTAATGTTGCCAAGGCCGAATTTTTCTGGAAGGACCAGGTGGTGTTCCGTAATTATACCCTGGAGCCTGATAACAGGGTGGCTGTTCTTTCAGCAGATGCCGGGGCGCTGTCACGTTTTGTTGACACCTGGGGAGGTATTCTTGAGATAACCCCTGTTCTGACCAGCGGCTATCATCCATCATTCATAAATTCATCAAAGGTGGAAATAGAACGCAGGGGCCAAGGTTTGACTGTCACTGCCACCATTAAAAGCCCAGTTGACCTGAACAGGTGTTCGTATTGCGGTTTTTGCGGGCCGACATGTCCTGAAGAGTGCCTGGACAGGAATCTCTTTATTGATTTTGAAAGATGCACACTCTGCGGCGCATGTGTTTCAGCCTGTCCCAATGGTGCCATAGACCTGTATGCACTGGAAACACTGGAGCTTGATGTGGCAGCACTGTTGTGTCTGTCTGATACAGGCATGGAAATCCCCACAGGCCTTCCCCTTGTTTACCGGGAGGAGAATCTTGACCAGCTTATCTCCTCAATATGCAGGATTGAGGTGGAGGAGGTGATATCCGTTGATTCTGCAATTTGCCAGCATGGAACAAGGGAAAAATCGCCGGGCTGTACACTCTGCAGGCACGCCTGCCGTGAGCAGGCAATTTCATACAGGGATGGAGCCCCGATCATTGACTACATGAAATGCACTGCCTGCGGGCACTGTACAGGGCTTTGTCCAACAGGTGCCCTGCAGGATGAGCGCTTTAATGACCGTGCCTTTGCATCATACGTTGCACAGCTTGGGCTCAGGCCCGGGACAACCATAGTGATCGGTGAGGCTGAAACGCTTCACTCTTTCTGGTGGAGAAACAGGAACAAGCGCTTTACAGATGTCCTGTTCATGGAATATCCCTCAATAATGGGCCTTAATTTATGGCACTTTCTTGCCCTTTTTGCCCGTGGGTGTGGCAGGGTGGTGCTGCTCCAGGATTATGACAATGATGATACAGTTCCCACCAGACAGGTTCGCCTGGCTAACCGTGTGCTTGAGATACTTTTTGGCCTGACAGATGCCGTGAGCCTAACCCCTTTAAACAAGGCGTGTGATTTTATTAAATCTCAGAAGCCCCTTGTCTCTGAAAGCCTTCCTTCCCAGGCATTTATGGGCAGGCGCAGGGAGCTTGCCCGCACCCTCCTCTTTCTTCTTGAGCATGGAGAGGGAAGAGGCACGGTTGAGCCTGAGCTTGCGGTATCCTTTGGTGGCATTGCGTGTGATACTTCCCGCTGTACCCAGTGCCTTGCCTGTCTTAATGAGTGCCGCCAGCAGGCGTTGCAGGCTGATGAAAGCCAGTATGCGTTGCAATTTCTCCCGGCCCTGTGCGTTCAATGCGGGCTGTGCGCCGGGGTATGCCCGGAGGATGCGCTGAAGCTTGAGCCTGGCCTTGTGCTCCAGAAAGGCTTTTTTGAAACAACTGTCCTGGCAGAGGCAGAGCCTGCAAGATGCAGGGAGTGTGGCAAGGTGTTTGGTACAAGAAAGAGCCTTGAAAAGGTCCAGGGCCTGCTTTCAGGCAGGGACGATTTAGATGTGGAGCTTTTTGAATACTGCGAAGATTGCAGGGTAAAGAGGCTCTTTGATGACGTAATAAAATGAGGCAACAATATGACCGGTCAACCCGATTTCCAGCTGATAAAGATCAGAAAATCCCTGATGGATCTGCTCAAATCCTTCTTTTATGAGGAGCCTGATGCCAACAGGCTTGGCCTTTGGAGGGGAGTTGTTTACTCACTGTCCAAAGAATCTGTCTCGCCTGAAATGGATGCTGCCATAAAAGAGCTTTCAGAATGCCTTTCAGAAAGGGGGCTAAAGGAGCTTCAGGAGGAGTATTACGAGCTTTTTGTAAACCCCTTCAGCAAACACAGCCTCAAGACCACGTTATCTTTTTACACGGATGGCCATAATTTTGGTTCTACCCTTGTGGCAATTCGGGAGTTTCTGAAGAATGTGGGTATTCAGAGGCGGGAGGGAGTAAATGAAACCGAGGACTCCCTGCCGGTAATGCTGGATATATATCAGCAGCTTATTGCAGCCGAGGAGAAACAGGGTGGCCAGGAGGCAGTTGAAAGACAGGCAGAGTTTTTGAAAAAATTTCTGGTGCCTCTTGGAAAGGCAATTGAAAAGGGGCTTGAAGCAAATGAAAAGGCTCATTTTTACAGGGCCTGCTGCCATTTCCTGAACGCCTGCCTGCTCATGGAAAGCTCATTGACTTTTGAGCCTGCGGTACTATGATTTAATTAATTATTATTTAATAGTTATCAAATACAGTTCGTGTCAATGTAACCATTAACACCAAGGAGGGCCTCAAATGCAGAATGATAAACATGGTGAGAGCCGGCGATCCTTTGTCAAGGGGCTTGTGGCAGGCTCTGCTGTTCTGGCAGGTTTTCTGGCCACAGGAGCAAAAGGCCAGGCGAAACAGGCTTCGGAGGACAGGTCTGTACCACAGGATATTCTGTACAGGGAGACCGAGGAGTTCAGGAAGTATTACGACATGCTTCGTTCTTGATAGCTGCACTAACTGAAAAGGGGGGTGTAAAAAATGGCCCGGAAAAAGATATTTAATAACAGCATCCCTGGCAAAAGATCCCGCAGGGTAACCATCAACCCCAGGATGGCCAGGAGGTCTTTCCTCAAGCTTTCAGCAGCCGCGGCTGCGGTATCCACCGCTGCCCTGGCCCCCACACTGACCAGGAAGGTTTCAGCGCAGACAAAGGCAAAGGAGCCTTATCCCGGTTCAAAAAAGGTCAAGACAATCTGCACATACTGTTCTGTTGGGTGCGGCATTATTGCAGAGGTACAGAACGGGGTGTGGGTACGACAGGAGGTGGCAACTGATCATCCGGTTTCCCGCGGCGGTCATTGCTGCAAGGGGGCAGGCGCCATTGATATGGTGACCAGTGAAAAGAGGCTTAAAAGCCCCATGAAGAGGGTTGGCGGCAAGTGGCAGAAGATCTCTTGGGATCAGGCCCTTGATGAAATTGCAGCAAAGCTCCTTGAAATTCGCGAACAAGACGGCCCCGACGCCCTCCATTTTAATGGAAGCGCCAAGGTTTCAAACGAGATGGCATATCTCCAGAGGAAATTTGCAGCCTTCTGGGGTTCAAATAATATCGATCACCAGGCCCGAATATGACACTCCACCACGGTGGCAGGTGTCGCCAACACATGGGGTTACGGTGCAATGACCAACAGCCTGAATGACATCAGGCACTCAAAGCTGGTTTTCATGATCGGCTCAAATGCTGCAGAGGCCCATCCTGTGGCCATGCAGTACATCCTCCATGCAAAGGAGGTCAACAACGCCCCGGTAATCGTAGTTGATCCCAGGTTTACAAAGCTTGCGGCAAAGGCAACGGATTACGTTCGTATCAGGCCCGGTACGGACACCGCATTTGTCATGGGACTTATTAATCAGATTGTATCAAATGGCTGGCACGACGAGGAGTTTATCAGGGCCAGGGTTGCAGGCTTCCCTGAGATGGTCAAGGTGGCCAGCCATTACACCCCCGAGGTTGTGGAGGACATCACAGGTATCCCTGCCTCTGAGGTGGTGAGGATTGCCAAGCTCATGGCAACCCACAGGCCCGGGACAGTGGTATGGTGCATGGGAGGCACCCAGCATTCCATAGGAAGCAGCAATACCAGGGCATTCTGCATACTCCAGCTTGTGCTTGGAAACATGGGAGTCTCTGGCGGCGGCACCAATATCTTCCGTGGCCATGATAACGTCCAGGGCGCAACGGACATGTGCGTGCTTTCCCACTCCCTTCCGGGCTATTACGGCCTGAAAGACGGGTCATGGAAGCACTGGTGCCGGGTCTGGGATGTGGATTTTGACTGGATAAAGTCCCGCTTCCACAGCAAGGAGTACATGAACAAGAAGGGATTTACCCTAGCCCGCTGGTATGAGGGGGTTAACCAGGACGACAAGATTACCCAGTACACCCCTATAAAGGCGCTTATCCAGTGGGGATGCGCCGGAAACTCCAACTCCCAGATGGCAAAAGTGAAAAAGGCAATGGACAAGCTGGAGCTTGTAGTCATTGTTGACCCGTTTGCCCCTGCAATGAGTGCCTGGGGTGATAAGGATAACGTGTATCTCCTGCCTTGTTCAAGCCAGTATGAGACATCTGGAAGCCTCACCTCAACATCACGCCAGTTCCAGTGGCGTTTCAAGGTGGTGGACCCTGTCTATGAGAGCAGGGATGATTATGCAATAATGGCAGAGCTTGTAAAGAGGCTTGGCTTTGCAGACAAGTTTTACAAGAATATCAAGCAGGTTCCTGAAGACATCACCAGGGAGATCTGCAAGGGCACACTTACAATCGGCTACAACGGTGCCCTTCCTGAGCGTATAAAGAAACATACTCTCAACTGGCATACCTTTGATATTGACACCCTTGAGGCAAAGGGCGGCCCGTGTGATGGTGAATATTACGGGCTTCCCTGGCCCTGCTGGACAGAAACCCATCCCGGCACTCCTATCCTTTATGATATATCTAAGCCGGTTGCCAGGGGCGGCCTGCCCTTCAGGGCAAGGTTTGGAACCAAGATTACCTACAAGGATGGAAGGACAGAAAACCTGCTTGCAGCAGAAGGAGTGGCAAACCCGGGCAGCAAGGTCAAGGGGGGATACCCCGAATTCAAGGATATTGTGCCTGGCACAAACTGGAAGACAGACCTATCCCAGAAGACTATCAAGGAGGCAATCAGCCGGGGAATGGCCCCCTTTGGAAATGCCAGGGCCAGGTGTGTTGTCTGGACATTCCCTGACCAGGTTCCTGTACACAGGGAGCCTCTCCACTCCCCGAGGCCGGATCTTATCGCAAAGTATCCCACCTATGCGGACAAACCGGATCATTACAGGGTTTATACAAAATTCAAGAGCGAGCAGAACCCTGAACTTGTCAAGAAATTCCCGTTTGTAATTATCACCGGCAGGATGGTTGAACACATGGGCGGCGGTGCCGAAACCAGGGGCAACAAGTACCTCTCGGAGCTTCAGCCCGAAATGTATGCCGAGATTAATGAGCGGACAGCAAATAACCTGGGGATCATGCATGGCCAGATGATCTGGATAGAGTCTCCTGACGGCGGCAGGATAAAGGTAAAGGCAAAGGTCACGGACAGGGTGGATGAGCACACCATCTTCCTTCCCTTCCACTTTGCCGGAGAGTTTGAAGGAAAATCCCTTATGGACAGATATCCCAAGGGGCTTGAGCCGTACGTCACCGGGGAATCCGCTAATGTAGTCACCAACTATGGCTATGACATTATTACCCAGATACAGGCCACAAAGGATGGCCTGTGCAGCGTAACACCGGCTTGATGACAAGGGGAGGTAAATAGAAATGGCAAGAATGAAATTTCTGTGTGATGTGGAACGCTGCATTGACTGCAACGGCTGTGTCATTGCCTGCAAGGAAGGCAACAATATCCCCGTGGGCATCAACAGGCGCAGGGTGGTTACAATAAACGAGGGCAGGCCAGGGGAAAAATCGGTCTCTATCTCCTGCATGCACTGTGCTGATGCACCGTGTATAGCAGTCTGCCCGGTGAAGGCCATCTACCAGAGAGAAGACGGCATTGTACTTGTCAACAAGGAGACCTGCATTGGCTGTGGCTACTGCTTCATGGCATGTCCTTTTGGAGCGCCGCAGTTTCCTGCAGGCCAGGTGTTCGGTGCACGGGGCGCAATGGACAAATGCACGTTCTGTGCAGGAGGGCCGGCTGAGACCTTCAGTGACAAGGAGAGAAAACTCTATGGCCAGAACCGTATCGCCGAGGGTAAACCACCTCTCTGTGCTGCCATGTGCTCCACCAAGGCCCTGCTTGCAGGTGATGCAGATGTGGTAGCAGACATCTATCGCAAGCGGGCATTTGAGCGTGGCTCAGGCTCCGGTGCCTGGGGCTGGGACAAGGCGTACAAGGGAAAATAGCATTAGCCGTTTAGATGTGATTTCGGGGCAGTCAGCGGCAGGTCTTCCTTTCCTGGTTGCCCCTGAAGTTAAGGTAACTGTTCAGCGTATTGATATTATAAGGTTGATAATTGGTCTTGTTTTTCCGTCCCGGAGAACAATTTCTTGTTTTTCTAAGGCTTGCTACGCCAAAATCGCGAAACTCGCTGGTGCATCGCTCAGACAGACGCGATTTTCTGGCTGCGCTTCCCCAAGAAAAACTACGAAATTCTTCAAAGTCACTCCAAAACAAGACCAATTATCACGCTGAATAGATGCAAAGATAATAAGGACAGGGCCATGAAGAAGTCATCTCTTTCTTTCTTGACGATTTTTTCCATTTTCAGTATTGCCGCAGCCCTTGGAAGTTCGGTCTATGGTCAGAATCAGTTTCTTTTCAGCCCTGGCTACGAATCTGTCACAGCGGTCTTTACCCGGTTAAGCAACATAATTGTCGGAAACTGGCAGCAATATGGAGAGCTGTTTACCAGGTGGCAGCCAGCGCTTTTCAAACCTGTATTCCTCTGGACAATCGTCTCTCTCCCTGCCGTATTCCTTCTCCATTTTGTGGCATTTGGCCCCAAGGTCTTTGATCATGGCAAGGGCAAGGTCTTCTTTTTCGGGGCCTTTACCCGTTTTGTTCATTGGATTGCAGCCATATCCTTTACACTGCTGGTGCTCACAGGTCTTGCTGTGATCTTTGGGAAGGTGTTTGGCGGCGGTTCCCTGATAATGAATGCCAGGCACATCCACCTGATTTCAGCTCTGATTTTTGCTCTGGCTGCCCCGTGGATGTTTTTAATATGGTTAAAGGATATGTTTCCCATGCCCTATGACCTGAAATGGTTTTTTATCATGGGAGGGTATCTAAGCAGGGAAAAAAGGCCTGTGCCTGCAGGCAAGTTTAATGCAGGGCAGAAGATCTGGTTCTGGCTTGCCACTGTTGGCGGCGGGGTTATGGCCTGGACAGGCTACCAGATGTTTGCCTTTGGAGAACCCGTGGATTCCCTGAGGCTTGCCGCAATAATCCATAATCTCCTCGGCGCAGCGCTCACCGGCTTTTTCATAATACATCTCTACATGTCCCTGTTTGCAATAAAAGGGTCTCTGCAAAGCATGATAAATGGTTACAAGCCCCGGGAAGAGGTGGAAATTCTGCACAGCAGGTATAAAATTCAATAATAATTAGTGGTTGTTCACATTCTTCTCTGACGGTCTTTCATGGCCGTCTTTTTGTTTCAAGGAGGGTCACTACTCGCCCCTTCCAGGATGAATTCATATAACGAAAAATATTTTTTATACGATATATCTGCCCACAGGGTGCTGCAGGTGCAAGGCGGCGGGGACGAAGGCGTACTTCCTGTACTTCGAGTCCCGACAACGCGGTAGATGCGGTACCCTGTGAGCAGATAATAAGGAGGAATAAATGCCCCCGTTAGTTACATTCATAGGTTGGCACGATTCAGGAAAAACCACCATTCTCTGTGATGTCATAAGGGAGTTAACTGAAAGGGGTCACAGGGTTGGAGTGATAAAATCAAGCAAGCACACAGGCATATCCTTTGATTCCACAGATTCCGATACCGGAAGGCTGGCACAGGCCGGGGCAGAACCTGTCGCCTTTGTATCTCCGGATAACATGGTAGTCATGGGAAATAATAGCGGCCTTTCACTTCTTACCATGGCCCACAGGTTCTTTCCTGATGTTGACCTCGTCATTGGAGAGGGGTTTAAAAATGCAGAGGGCGTGGACAAGATAGAGGTGGCAGGCGGTGAGAGCACTCAGAGTCTCAGGGACAGTGTGTCAGGTGTTATAGCGGTAATATCCACGGAGCCTGTGGGTGGCTATCATCTGTTCAGACCCGATGAGATCAGGGAGATAGCAGAGTTTCTTGAAAGTCGGTACATACTTAAAAACAGGGAAATGCCCTCGGCATCACTTGTGGTAAACGGCCGTAAGATTCCCCTGAAGGGTTTTGTTCAGGACTGCCTGGCAGGAACAATAGCGGGGTTTGTGAGTTCTCTTAAACATACCGAGGGGGCAAGCAAGATAGAGATTTCTGTTACTCTTCCTGAGAACGAGGAACTGTAGTAAGACAAAATCTATATTTGATTGCAAATTCGTTATTGTCTAACCAGAAAAAGTTACAAATTTAACAAACAACTTAAGGTAGGGTGGTGGAGAAATTGCCTCCCTTTGGATTTTTGTGGGAGAGGGAAAGGGAGGCAATGGGAAATAGGAAGGGAATAGGTTACGGCCAGGTGGGGAACCTGGCCAATGGAGCAGAGCCTACCGGCGGCCTCTGCCACCTCCGCCATGCATGCCGCGGCCACCACCTCCATATCCTCCGCGGCCGCCGCCCTGCATCTGGCCATAATCCGACTGGCCGGAGTTGTTGTGCCTGTATCTGTACTGGTGCTGGTTCTGATGCTGGTCCCTCGAGCCTTTACCTGTGCCTTCATAGGAGGAATCACTTCTCATTCGGCTTTGCCACTCTTTCCTGAAGGCATTTTTCTCCTCCTGGCTGGCATTTCTCATGGTTCCTCTCATATTGCTCAGTTCCTCTGTGCTGTAACCACTGTAGTCTGCAGCCATGGCGGATGTGCCAATGAGCGTGGCCATTGCCATTATTGTGATAATTGTCCTGGTTTTCATAATATTCCTCCTGTCATATTGTAGTTGCGGGACACAGCATGCGTCCCGCCAGCGGTATGTACTGAACAATTCCGCCAATTAGCGCATGCAGCTTCCGTCCCTGCGCTGACTGCGCTGCCCCGTGCCTTTGCCGGAGCCGGACATTGTACAACCACTGCAAGACTGTCTCCATGCAGGAATTCCTGTTTCTGCATCTCTAAGGGTGATGGTAGCATCACCAACTGTGATCTCTGTAGCGATGATCCTGGTAGAACCGTCAGACAGTGTTACTTCAAAGCCTGAGACAGAGACCTGTTCCCCTACCTCCGGGCGTGCAACGCCGATTTTGTTCCAGAACCATACTGGTCCAATACCGTAAACGGTCAATACCTCGTCACCTGTATCAATAGACATGCCTGTTCCGGGTGTGCCGATGGCAGTTACCATGCCCTCGATTGCAACCGGGGTGCTGTCAACTGAATCTGCAAGGGGGCATGTGCCTGTGCCATGACCGTATGCCGCTACCAGGGCTGGGGCTGTAAATAGTACAAGCAGTGTTGTAAGATATATTACTGTTTTTCTTACTCTCATTTTCTTTCTCCTTAGTTGGAAATTTTTTGGTTAATTAATTCCGGCCGGTGTTCAAGGTTATACTCAAGATTCGTGCCAATTCTGGGTGTCAGGGCAAAGTGTCGTTATTACAGTGTGTTAGACTGAGAGTATGATGCCTGTTCAGGGGAAGGTTTTCGACAATCCGTGCAGGTTGCTCGACAAGATTGTCGAATCAATTAGTGCAGGGGACGGGTATGGTTGGTGCTTTTTTGCCGTAAAAACGGGGGCTGGGAAGCCTTCTGAAAGTTTGTAAAAGATGGTCTGTTATTTGCTCAACATTGAATGTATGGATTATTGAACAGGTTTTCTGGCATAGGCAAATGGAAAAGACAGGAGCATCTAATGAAAAGCTTGGCCTTTTGTATAACAGTTATATTTATGTTTTGTGCCGCAGGTTACGTCCAGGCAGGTGAGACATTGCTGCGGGGCACGGTGATTTCAGTGGATCGTGACAGCGGCAGGATAATAATGTGTGCAGGCAAGATGAGTGCCTCAACCGTTGACTGTAATGCAACTCACCGTGTTGTTATAAGTGTAGAGGACAGATGGATTCCAGGAGGTGTCCGGCCGGGAAGGATGGCCCGGGCCTGGGGAAGTTTCGGTAAAGACCGGACCACATTTTACGCAAAAGCAGTCAGGCCTGGCTGTGGCCGGGACATGACCGGCATAAGGGGCAGGCTCAGGAAGACCGGATATGCCAGGGGGCAGTGTGCGTTAGAGTGTG
>JALWJV010000242.1 GCA_026996955.1 Deltaproteobacteria bacterium | reverse complement strand
CTGTTCAAGCCTGGCCTGCCATACCCCCTGACTCAGTATGTTTACGTATTCGATGAACAGCATCATCATGAATACGAAGCCCGTAATCATCAGGGCGTGCAGCAGTGTGTGCCATAGAACTTCCATGTTCAGTCTCTCTCCCCCTTAGATCAACGCTCAAAGCACAAAGCGGAAAGCAGTTTTTCCACCGCCCGCTTCGCTCAAGGACGCCAGGAACTCAAAGAACAGCGCCAAGGAAGTTATTTCTTCCCTGTCGGCCACCCCGACAGGGAAAAGTTAAAACCCTTAGCGTCCTTAGCGTCCTTCGCGGTTCGGCGTTTGTCCTTTCAGACTTTGAGCCTTGAGCATTCAGCTTTGAGCTATCTTACTGGCCGGTAAGTGCCTGGAGCTGCTTCATCATCTCATTAAAGTCCGCAGGCGGTGCCTGGTTATTTGCTGGTGCCGGTGCAGAATTCTGTTCTACTCCCTGAACCGGTACATTAGCGGGAACTCCAGACATGTTGGCCTGAGGTGTAACCGGCACTTTCCCCTCAAGCAGCATCTCTATTGTTTCATGGGCACTGCGCCTGGCATGCTCTTCAGACTGTGGGTCATACTCCAGGCTTATCCCAGCAGGCGGCTGAAATTTATCATCAGGGACACTGGTCTCCTTGATCTCTGTTGCCACTGTCACATTATGCGCCCCCATCATGTCCATTTCAGTCTTCAAAGCTATATCGGTTCCTGAAATTACCAGGCTCTTCAATCCCCCAAGGTTCATGACATCACAATCATAGCCGAGAAATTTGGTGGCATGCTTTTTAATGTCTGCACCGGCACTGTTTGAGATGGAGTAGCCCAGTTTTTCGCTGTTTCTGATGAGTTTTTTCTTGTCTGAAGAAGAAAGCCGTTCAAACTCCTCCTGCATATATTTTGTTGGATTTACGGATTTGGTACCTGTCCCTTCGGTGAAGTTTATTGAATAAATCCAGTCGGGAGTGGTGATTTCAGCAGTTTTTGTGTGCTGGGTAAAACCCATGATGGTCATGGATGTATCCCTGTAGGTGGCACGGTACCTGCCATAGTCCTTGATATAGGTGGTCTGGGTGCCGTTTTCCATGCCGGTAATTTTGTATTTTATCACAGCGCTCTTGAAGGGCAGTTTCAATTCCCAGGGGTTCTGGGTGGCACTTACAGAAGATGCCAGAAACATAAACAGAAGCAAAATGGTGCAGAATGTGAAATTGAACGGATAATGGCAAGTTTTTTTAATCATTTGAACCTCCTTGTTTTGCCTTCACGTTATACATGTTGTACTGTTTGGATTTAGCCGCCATTCGCCATTAAGGACAGATTGATCAGGGAGCCTGCTGCATACCAGGTGGAGTCGGGAAACGGTATGCCTTGAGATCTCCTTCCAAACCCTCCTCTTTTACTTCGGCATCCACGAAGAAATCCTGTAGTCTCCTCCATGCAGGCAGGTTTTGTGCCAAGAAGTCTGTATGACTCAAGTGCGTGATATATATTTTCTGTATAAGATGTGGTTCCAGGAAAAAATCCGTAACCCCCATCAAAATTCCGGCACTTTTCAAGCCATGTATGCCATGTTGCTGATAAAGAAGCCCTGGCAGTATCCTCACAGTTTTGGGCAAGGTACAGGAACATGCGAAGTTCCTTTACTGAGCTTGCATCATGTTCGCAAAAACTTGAGCAGTTTGAAAAACTGTCCATCTTTCTCTTTATCATGCGCAGGGTGCGGATTCCGTAAAAGGTTTCATCAAGGGCATGAACCGTTTTTATCCTGTCATTTACAAAAGTTACGATACTATCCAGTGATACAGGCAATTTTTCACTGCTGCCTGAGGCAAGGGCGAGTTTGTCTGCACAGAACAGAAGTTCATAAAGCCTTTTTGAATTGTTCCAGTCCTGCAGCAGGCGCAAACTGATAAATTCCATGTGTGATGAGATGTTGATTCTGCCTGGAAAATCCCAGTTATCCCCCTCTGTGTCTTGTAAAAAACGGTCAAGCTCAAAGAGACATCTTACTGCATGATATGTATCCTCAACTGTGGCAGGCATATAACGGCCTGCACTGAATCCTCCTGTTTCCTGTTCTCGCTGCAGGTAGAACCATACGATTCCTTCAGCAGAGTCATTTAACAGTTTTTTTGCATTTGTAAACTCTGTCATGATAAGTGGCTTGAAGCTCAAAGCTGAAAGCTCAAGGCTCAAAGTATTTGAAGCCGGGAATCCGGATTGGGTTGTGATGGTTTCCAAACTCCGGATTAGGAACCCGAAATGCTTCTTATCTGAGCCTCATAGCCCTTGCAGGAAAGGGCCTGTACAGCGGATCAGCAACAAGCACCATCTGCCATGAGGTAAATGGGATGCTGTACCAGTACGCCTCAGCCACGCACGAACCATTGAAGATGAGCGAGGCAAAAAACATGTCAGGAAACGGAAATGCCTGCACATAAGGTTCATATACAGGCCCCAGTGTTGCTGCTACACCCTTTTCCAGCATCTTTTTACACCACACCCTGCTCTCCTTTTTCCTGAGAGTGGTACATTCCGCACTGGCAATATGGTACCCCACTGCCCCCCTTTTCCATTCAAATGCGTCAACGTATTTGGCAAGGCTGTACCAGCCGCAGTAAATTGCTGCATTTTTGCACGTGCCAGGCCTGAACAGTTCCTGGGTGCTGTCTGTTACAACATTAAGTCTTCTGCTCTTTCTGACAAGCTCTGCGGCATGGTGAATGGCAGCATCATAAAGGGCGTACCCTGAAAGCCCCTTTTTCTCCGAAGGGTTTTTCCATCTTGCATCAAAGTATGCAGTTCCATGCAGCCCGCCCCTCTCCTCTGTTGCAACTGAGTCATCAATAATGCGCCTGACTGTGGCAGCATCAGGCCCGTCAAGCCTGCTGACCATGATTATGTCCTCAGGTTTTATAGTTCCCTGCCCTTTGGAATAGAGGCCAAACAGGGGATTTGTGAGCCATCCGGTGAGGGGGTATGGCCCGGCCATTACCAGAGAGAGCTCTGAATCCACTGATGCCCGGGTATTTTTCATGCCGAGCATGTTGATCTGCCTGTTTATAGCGGCAATTCTTTTGTTTATGATTTTTATGTCCCTGCTGGCGTTATCCTTGTTTTTTTTGTTTTTAAGACTTTCCCGCTCTTCCTGGAGTTTTTTTCTCTGTTTCTTCAGTTTTTCAAGTTTTTCCCGGCCCTGGCTGTTTTCAGGGCCCTGCCTTATCTTTAGTGGCACGCCCTGCATGAGCACAAGGCACCTGATGCCTGCTTTATCTCTTTGAAGCTCTTTGAGCGCCTTTTTTATGGGGACAGCTATTGAGTTTTCATATTCTGACCTTGAGCAGCTTTCACCTGTTACTGTCTCAATGGTTATAAGGTTTCTCCAGGGGATAAACCGTTTCTGCATGTAATAGAGGGCAAGCGATTTGCTCTCAGGGTGCGCGGTATTTGCTACAACTGCAACGTCAGATGGCTGAAGAAAGAGGAGTGAGGCTGCACGGGCCGGAGACAAAAAGAGAAGCCACTGTGCAGCCAGGAAGCATATTATGAAAACCGGTATCCCTGACCAAACTGTCAGATAGTCTTTGCCAGGTCTGTCCATGGCTTTAATAAGAGGGTGCCCTGATTTCATAGTGAGTTGCTGATGCAGTTTTGGGTGTTTGCCTTATAGTGTGA
>JALWJV010000241.1:4202-14791 GCA_026996955.1 Deltaproteobacteria bacterium | reverse complement strand
GAATATAACCATTCGATAGGGTCTTAAGACCATAACAAGACAGAAAAATAAACTAAAAGCGCATACGCCCATAATTTTTCTGAAATAACACTAAAGTCCGTTGCTGACTTTTTACGAATCCATCAAATTTAGGCCCTGTTAATCCCTGGCGCTATGTAATAAGCTAGCTTAACATGTTGTTGTGACATTAAGTTACGAGGATTGAGAGATTCAACAAAACAAATCCATCCATGGCTCATTCCAACCTAGATTGAGCGTTTCAAAATCTGGAAAAGTATTTTTTTGATTAAATTTGAAGAGGTTACACCATTTATAGTTTTCCAGTCTTGAAACCCTCCGGGATTGCCGTATTCAATGCATCTCCTTTGTCAGAGGAATTTCCATGTAGCTGACTATTATGGAAATTCCTCTTTCGCGGATCTGCAGCAAAACCGACACTCGCTCAATCTAGGTCCAAGAAGATTTTTACAGAAACAGATGATTATAACCGGCCTTGAAAAATTGATATCTTCTCCCCCGGCGTGGTTTAAAAACAGGAGGCTGGGCCTTTTATGCAACCAGGCGTCAGTCAATTCCAGATTTATCCATGCACGGGATTTAATTTATCAGATTTCAGAAAAGAGGCTTCAATGCCTCTTCTCTCCCCAACACGGGCTCTATGCAGACAGACAGGACAACATGCAGGAGTCTGACCACTGCACAGACCCGGAACTGGGGATACCTGTCTTCAGCCTCTACGGAAAAACGAGGGAGCCTGAACCTGAATGGCTTCGTGATATAGACCTTCTTGTAATTGACCTCCAGGACGTGGGCTGCAGGGTTTATACATATATCTGGACCATGCTGCTCTGCATGAAAAAATGTGCTGAATGCGGCACGGCAGTGGCTGTCCTTGACCGCCCAAACCCAATAGGCGGGGAGGCTGTTGAGGGTAATCTCCTGAAAGATAACTGCCGCTCCTTTGTGGGGCTTGCCCCGATTCCAATGCGCCACGGCATGACCATTGGTGAACTTGCCCTGTATTTCAGGGATTTTCTAAAACTGGATATTGAACTCCACGTCCTTGAAATGCAGGGCTGGAAGCGCTCAATGCTCTTTCCTGACACTGGCCTTCCCTGGGTATGGCCCTCCCCCAACATGCCCACCTATGACACGGCCTCTGTCTATCCGGGACAGGTAATTCTTGAGGGCACAAACATCTCAGAGGGCAGGGGAACCACTAGGCCCTTTGAAGTGTTTGGCGCACCATTTTTTGATACAAAGGCCATATCCAGGCAGCTTTCCAAATGGCATCTGAGTGGTTTCTTCCTTCGAAAGCAGCTCTTTGAGCCTACATTCCACAAGTGGGCAGGAGAGCAGTGCCGCGGGTTCCAGGTGCATGTTACGGCACCGGAAAAATTTGACTCCTTTCTATTCACACAGGCAATGCTCTCGGCAGTAAAACGCATTCATGGAGATGATTTCAAGTGGAAAGATCCGCCCTACGAGTATGAGTTTGAGCGCCTCCCCGCAGATCTTATAATCGGGGATCGCAGGGTGAGAGAGGCTGTAGAACAGGGGGCATCTCCTGCCCAGATGGAAGAGATGTGGCGCAAAGAGCTTGAAGAGTTCAGGCAGCAACGCAGAAAATGGCTCCTTTACCCATGAAACTTCCATCCTTCCAGGTCCAGATTGCACTGAGCCTCCTTGCTGCCTTTGCAGCAGGCTTGATTACAGGCAGTGAAAGCACAATTTTTGGAATCCCAGTCCTTGCTGCCTATGATTTTATGGGCACCCTCTTTCTAAATGCCCTTAAAATGCTCATAGTCCCCCTGATTCTCTCCTCCATTATCACAGGGATCGCTGATATGGGCAAAGAGTCGCGCATCGGGAAACTGGGCATTGCCACAGTGATTTACTACCTTGCAACCAGCCTTGCAGCCATTCTGACAGGCCTTGCACTGGTCAATTTTCTGGAACCCGGCATTTCGAACAACGTACCGGTTGGCGGGGACATCGGACTTTCAACCCTTCCGCAAGATGTGGCACAGAAGATAAGCGGAAAGGGCGCTGAAGACATAGCCGCAGTCTTTATACGGATGATACCGCCAAATATCGTCCATGCAGCAGCCCAGGGGCAGATGCTTGGCATTATCTTCTTTGGTATCCTTATGGGTTCTGCCATTTCCTGCCTTCACCGAACCGGCAGGGATGTGGGGACGCTCAGGCGCTTCTGGGACGGGCTGTTTCAGGTCATGATGCTCATGACTGAATGGATAATGAAGCTTGCCCCGCTGGGAATTTTCGGCCTTGTGGCAAAGATTACCGCAACTGCAGGAATCTCAGGGTTTACATGCCTGGGCTGGTTCTTCTGTACCGTGCTCCTTGCCCTGGCGATTCATGCAGGCATAACACTTCCGCTCATTCTCCGGGCAACCGGAAACTCCCCGCTTCAGCACATAAAGGCCATGATTCCAGCCATAATAACTGCCTTTTCCACGGCATCATCATCAGCCACCCTGCCGGTTACACTGGAATGTCTTGAAAAAAACACCCGGGTTTCAAACAGGATAGCCTCCTTTGTGCTTCCCCTGGGTGCAACAGTAAACATGGATGGAACTGCACTTTACGAATGCGTTGCCGCAATGTTTCTTGCCCAGGCTTATGGTCTTCATCTTTCATTTGCGCAGCAGTTTACAGTTGTAGTAACCGCACTCCTTACGTCAATAGGCGTGGCAGGCATCCCTGCCGCAAGCCTGGTGGCAATTACCGTAATACTTAATGCCATTGGACTTCCGGCAGAGGCCATTGCCCCAATACTTATGGTTGACCGGGTGCTCGACATGTGCCGCACCACTATAAACATATTCAGTGATTCATGTGGGGCCGCTGTCATTTCTCAGCTTGAGAACAGGGCACAAGCCTAATCTCATAGATCAAGGGCCACGATTTAATTGCCACAACCAGCCGTTTTTTCATGTTATCCCATGCAATACCGTTAAATACCTGCTCCTGGTGGGTTCTTGCAGCATCACCAACAAGCCCTCCAAGCCTGATCCAGCCGGTTACACGGCCATCTTCAGGATTGATACGTACAATCAGGTCCTTACGCCATACATTTGCCCAGATCTCGCCATTTACATACTCAAGCTCATTTAAAAAATACACCGCCCCCCTTGAGGCGCTGTGGACCCGAACGCTCCTGACCGGCCTGAAGGTCGCAGGATCAAGAAATCTAAGCACATCCGTTCCATTACTCATAACAAGGTGCTTTTCATCAAATGTAAGCCCCCAGCCCTCTCCACTGTAGGTAAAGCTACCAACCTGTTTCAGTGAAGCCGCATCATAGACCAAGCCCTTTTCTGCCCTCCATGTAAGCTGCACCATCCGTCCAGAAAAGGCACAGATCCCCTCTCCAAACAGCGTTTTTTCCAGTGAGAATCTCCTTTTGACCGTGCCTGTCTCAATGTCCACCTCTCTTAACTCCGATCTGCCATAACGTCCTGTTGATTCAAAGAGAATGCTATTGTAGAAAAGAAGGCCTTCAGTAAATGCCCTGGGATCATGGGGAAATGTCCGTATGGTAACGGCATCAAAAATCTGTTCCGGTCGCAACTCTACAGCTCCGGATTTTTCCGCCAGTGCCATTTCCTGGCCAGGAAATAGAATACAAAACAGGAAAAGCAGGACGTAAATATTCAAGGAATCATGCCAAACCAGAATATGGGATTCAGATCGCAGCATAAATCTCTCAGTTTGACAACTTGCATGAATATCCCTACACTTCATAATCCAGCCCTCCAATTAAGGCAGAAAAACATTTCACAATACCCGGAAATAAGGTTACCTTAATGTCTTGAATTTATAAAAATCTACTAAACAGGTGTGAATCTTACAGGCTTTACAGAATATTTTTTGGCATACTTCTTGATAAGAATAATTATTTGTATCAAACAGATACGCCCGACCGAGTAATCCATGGCACGACTTCTTATAACAGAGCCAAACTTGAGCAACTTTAAAAAATATTACGGAGTTTAACATGAAAATAACTGACACGGGAGCAGTACACTGCCGACTCTGCCGCAAGTCTCCGCACTATATGCTTGTCTCTTTAATCTGCCTGACATGGATATGGGCTACCTGCCTTGTCGCAGGGGCTGCCACATACTATGTGGATGCAACAAACGGGAATGACAACAACCCGGGAACCTATACCAGTCCATGGAAAACAGCGGCAAAAGTCAGCAACTCCAGCTTTTCCCCAGGAGACCAGATATTATTCAAACGCGGAGAGACATGGCACGAAGGACTCTGGCTCAAGTGGTCAGGTACGGCAGATAACCCCATAACAATAGGGGCATATGGCGACACCAACGCACCAGCACCTGTATTTGACGGAACATACCCCCTGACAGTCACCTGGACCAATGTATCAGGCAATGTTTTCAGAACCACCTCACCATCATGGAACAACTATCCTGGCCTGCTTATCTACGACAACATTCCAATGCCATCAATATATACCATCGAATGTGCATCCAGTGTTGACATTATAAAACCTGGCGCTGTGCTGATCCAAACAGAGGGCTACTACGGCAACTTCTGGGTTACAGCTGTAAACTCCCAGGAAAACAAACTTTACGGCATCACTTTTTTCACCGCCCCTGACAAATATTGGATAGCTAACAGCACCGTTCAAGTACGCCAGTTGGATGATGTTACAGGGGAAGAGGTCAATGCATATGTGACTATATCTGAAAATGGGGGACTTCGTACGGAGCCTCAGAGCCTTAGCGCACCGGGTCAGTGGTACTGGGACAGTGATACAGGCTCTATTTATCTCTATGCAGACTCTTTGGAAGCAGCTGAAAGCTCAGCTGTGGGCTTTACCAATTGGGGATTTGTGGCAAACACCCAAGAATACATAAATATTGAAGATATTACTTTCAGGGGATTCAAGGACGTAGGAATATACCTTGCCTCGTGTAATAATTTCACCGTCAGGAATGTAAAGATATTTGGAACAGGCGCATCGGGCCATATGACCGGTATTTTGCTTAATGAAACTAATAACAGCCTTGTAGAAAACTCCAGTATAGATTACTCCCTAAGAACAGGGATAAGTATTTATCTCTGGAACTCTGAGCTCAGCGCATCTTTCAACACAATTTCAAACAACGAAATTCGTTACTCAGGCTCTGCCGGCATAAGTATCAATACAGACACTGCCTCACGCCAGACCTGTGTGCATCACAACACTATATCTGGAAACCTCATAGAGGGTTCCAACCGCCTGTCTTATGATGCTGCAGGTATCTATCTGCTTAATATTGGCGATGGAAACCGAATTATTAACAACACCATAAGAGATGGCGGCTCTGTCCAGTTAAGAAGTGCAGGAATCATGGTAGACAGTGATGTACTGCCGGTAACCATTGATGGAAATATTATCGAAAATAACTCGCTAGGAGGCATAACTGCAACAGGAAGCTCACACCACATCACCAACAACACCATCAGGTATAATGGAGTGCAGTCGTGGCCTTCAGCACAAGTTCTATTTTTTACTGTGAAGGAGAATGCTTCCAACTGCACTGTCACGGACAACACCATGGATGCTGGAGACAACCAGTCCCTCTTCATGGTGCTTAACGGCCATCCAACCGATGGCGACTTGCCACATACCATTGATTACAACACCTATACTTCTACCAATCCCACGCCTTTTTGCTGGGTCAACAAATATGAATGCAGCGAACCAATTGACTTTGATACCTGGAAATGTGCATCAGGTACCCACATCGAAGATCATTCATACTATAATGGCACCCCGCCTCCCCCGGAGCCCCCGACATGTGAGATAATAATTGAGCCTCCCACAGATACAAAGACGTACTATGTCAGTTATTCCACAGGCAACGACAACAACAACGGCACCTCTCCTGAACAGCCCTGGAAAAACATCTACAAGATCAGCCGGAGTCCTGCCGGCACCTTCGGGCCCGGTGACTCCATACTGTTCAAACGGGGAGATGTCTGGCATCAGGAAGGCGTGACCCTTAAGGACTCAGGCATTGAAGGCTATCCCATAACCATAGGTGCCTACGGTGACCCTGCTGATCCACCGCCACTCTTTGATGCCACCTATCCTGACTTTCCCTTTGCCATCCAGTGGGAAGAGGTTGACACAAATATATACAGAACCATCAACTGGAGCTGGGAACCGGGTGTTGTATTTTACAATGGGACCCCAATGGCCCCAATTGCAACGCTTCAGTTCAGTTCCGACGTAAGCCAGGTAAGGCCAGGAGCCGTTCTTCTACAGACCGACGGATATTACTGCAATATGTGGGTGACATCTGTTGACGTTGCGTCAAAGCAGGTGTCCGGCATCACATTTTTTAATGACCCCACCCTTCACTGGTTATCAACCTACAATGTAGAGGTTAGGCAGCTGAATGATAGCGGTACTGAGGAAAAATTCTTTCTGACTCTCTCTCCTCCGGGTGGACTCATAGTGGCTGTAAGCAGCCTTACTCAGCCGGGACAGTGGTACTGGGACGACCAGGAAAAGTCACTTTATATTAATTCGGAGCTTAACCCTTCAGACGAAAATATAGAGCTCTCCCAATATCGAATGGGCTTTAATCTCTCACGACTTGACTATATCACAATAAAAGACATCAATTTGAGGGGTTATAAGGAGTGTGGTGTCTATCTCTACGAATGCAACCACATAAACCTGCAAAATTTGAACATTACTGGAATCGGATCAGACGGCCACAGGAGTGGAGTTCTGTTTCATAATACAAGCTACAGCAGCGTAATTAACAGTACAGTGACAGATTCCCTTGTTACTGGAATAAGTATATACTCCATGAGTCCAGGACCGGCTTACGGAATTTATAGCTGGAATAATACCATATCAGGCAATACAGTGTTGAGATCAGGATCTGCAGGCATATCGGTAAGCGCTGATTTTCCAGGCCAGGCTCAGAATATAATTAACACCACCATATCCAACAACCTGGTTGAAGAGGCAAATACTCTCTCCTATGACTCAGCCGGTATTTATCTTCTTAACATCAGTACAGGCACACGGGTTACAGGTAACACCGTGAGAAACGGAGGCTCCAGGGAACTCAGAAGCGCAGGCATTATGCTTGATGCCAATGTAACAGCAGTTCACATTGATAATAATATTGTGGAGAACAACTCCCTCAGCGGTCTTGCCATTACAGGTAAGGATAACATCATTACAGGAAACACCGTACAGTATAACTCTTCACCTGGAAGTGAAGGGGCTCAGGTTGTATTTTTCACTGCATTTACAAATGCATCAGGTTGTACGTTTGAAAATAATACTGTGCGTTCCGAAGAGGGCCAGCCACTGTTCAAGATACTGGACGGCAAGCCAACAACAGGCGATCTACCCCATATGATTGACAACAACACATATGAGATCAACGCATTAACGGTAATTGATGAAACCTATCCCGCCTTCTGTAAGAACACCAACTACTCATGTGACGGACTGATAGACTTTAATCTCTGGAAGGTTACGGAATGTGGAGGGCTATCTGCGCCCTGCCGGGATGCGCACTCCACCTTGACCATCCTTGGCTCATCTCCAGCAGACTATGATCAAGACGGAGATGTGGACGGACTGGACCTGGCAGCCCTTGCCACGGGCCTCAATCCCACAGTCAGCGTAGATGAGTTTGCAGCCGCTTTTGGCATGTAAACAGTTTCCAAACGCAAAAGCAGGGGCGTCTTTTCTAGGTGCCCCTGCCTTAACTTGCATTACCAATCCCCTCATTATTTTATCTATCTATCCCATAGATCAGACAAATAAATTATTGTACAAAAATATTTCATGTAATATCAAATTAATGCCGAATGTAATTTTAAACGGTTTTCACGAAAATAATATCATCATCCTAAGGGAGCTGTTTCTGCAAGGTTAGTTTGGTTGACCAACAATTTGACTGCCTTGACACGTACATTAAGTTCTTTCATATTCCAGGTGGGTGGATATGTGATGTCCGGCATAGGCCGTTACAGCGGATCAACATACTGAAAACGGATATCTGAAAAACAGGATGGACAGGGGAACCGCTCAGGGCTTTAGCACCAAAGGGGGAGGTGGACTGATGCAGAGGATAATGCGTAAACCGAAATGGATGGATTATAAGGTGAAACAAAAAGACAGTTCAGAAATTAAAACCAGCATAAAGGCGCTCCGATCCCTCTACAGAAGTGCCAGACGCATGGCATGTTCTGACGAAGACGCTGTCCTTCTGAATTTCCTAGTGGAAGACCTTATAAATACCACCAACTTTGAACGCATCCTTCTCCTTATCCTTGATCCTTCTGTTGAGTACCTTGAAACATACCTGGGATACGGCTTTAATGACACAGGCATAGAGGGATACCGGGTTCCGTTCAACAAGCTTGGAGGACTCCTGAAGCGGGTTTACTATGACAAGGAACCGGTCAATGTCATGCACTATTCCAAGCTTAGGGAATCACCCTGCTCATCAAAATTCTTCAAGGTGTACAGGGAAGACCTGGATACAGAAAGAGACAGTGAACGCAGGCAGAAGATAACCCTCTGTGTTCCAGGTAGCGGCCTGCCCGAGGAGGAGATGGACAGGTACAGTAGTATACAACATTACTCCATCATGTATCTCAATAAATACGATGAGATAATTGGATATCTGCTGGGTGATGTAGATGCCTTCATGATAATTCCCATATGCGACGATAAAAGTTTTTACGGATTTGTTCTTGCTGATAAGGTTGAGTCAGGACAGGAAATTACCTACGACGAAATCCGTCTCTCCTCGGCTGTGGTAAAGCATGCCGCATTCGCAATTGGGCGTGCAAGAAAACACCAGGAGATGCTCATAAAGATAGCTGATCAGCTTGAAGAGATTCAGCAGATCAAGAGTTTTTACCAGAGCATTATCCAAAACCTGCGAAGCGGCCTGGTGACCCTGGATCAGTATCTCAAGATCAACAGCGTAAACAGGGCAGCGGAGATGATACTAGGGTATGACAGCCGGGAACTCCTGGGAAAATCTCTGGATTTCTTCCTTTCTTACAGTGACAGCAGACACAAGTGTTTCTTCCTTGATACAGTTGATGAGGTTGATGCGGCAATGGGCATGGTCCTTGAAGTTCCCATGCGCCGTAAAAATGGAGAGATATTCCCGGCTGAAATATGTTATTCAGTCATTACAGACAGTAATAATGAAATAAGCGGATTAAGTTGTATATTTCAGGATATAACAAAACGAAAAAACATGGAGGCTCATCTTGCAAGGGTTGAGAGGCTGGCATCCCTAGGAGAACTTGCCGCAGGTGTTGCCCATGAGATAAGAAATCCCCTTGCAGGCATTGCAGGGGCACTCCAGGTCATGAGCCGAAGCCAAGACAAGGATAGCAAGCACTACACGATATTCAAGGAGGTATTTGACCAGGTAAAACGGCTTGATGGATTTGTAACCAACCTCCTTAAATTTGCCAGGCCCCGAGAATCCAAGTTTACCAACATCTATCTGGAAGAAATTATTCAAAAGTCACTTTTCATGGTACATACCCAGATTGAAAATAAACAGATCAAGGTGGTTGAAAACTATGAAGAGAACCTGCCAAAGATCCCAGGGGATGCTGGTCAGCTTCAGCAGGTGTTTATAAACCTGTTCATAAATGCCATAGACGCCATGGATCCTGGCGGGACCCTGACTATCAAAATTAGACTTGAGCTGAAACCGGATCATAAACCCGGAAACTGCAGTGAGGTGCCAAAAATAAAACTGCTCAATTTTCTGGCTGTGGAAGTCACAGATACAGGGAAGGGAATTGATAGCAGTTCTCATGAGATGATATTTAACCCGTTTTACACCACCAAATCCGATGGTACAGGCCTTGGGCTCTCAATCTCCCATAGGATTATTGAACAACACGGTGGCTCCATAACTGTGGAAAGCACCCCCGGAAAGGGCTCCACCTTTACAGTTCTCTTGCCTGTACAAAGTGACAGTCAGGCCATTGAAACCGAGACCATAGCACTTAGAAATGAGAACAGATAACAAAAGAGTGAAAAAACGGCGCCTTCTGGTGGTTGATGATGAAAAACTGGTCAGGTGGTCACTAAGGGAGGCCCTTAGTGAAGAGGGTTTTGTGGTTGAAACGGCTGCCTCAGGCAATGAAGCCCGACAGATATTTCAGGAGTTTGAGCCAGAGGTAATCCTATTGGATATACGCCTCCCGGATGCCAATGGCCTGGATCTGCTCACAGAGTTCAAAGAACAGAACAAGGAAGTAATCATCGTAATGATAACTGCCTATGCCGATGCAGACTCTGCGGTTAAGGCATTGAAGGCAGGGGCAGAGGATTACGTTGGAAAACCCTTTGACCTTGATGAAATCCAGCACATTCTTGAACAGTGCTTTCTGAAGCAGAAACTCCACAGGGATGTTGATTTTTTCAGGAGGGAACAGCGCAAACGCTACAACTATGACAACCTGGTAGGAAACTCTCTTCAGATTATTGAAGTTTTCAAACTCATCAAGATCTGTGCTGAAACCGATGCTAAGAT
>JALWJV010000241.1:1740-4192 GCA_026996955.1 Deltaproteobacteria bacterium | reverse complement strand
GGAACTGGTAAGCAGCTTGTCGCCAGGGCAATACATTTTCATTCAGCAAGGGCCGATGAACCCTTCATTGAGACAAACTGTGCGGCCATACCGGAGCACCTGCTTGAAAATGAACTTTTCGGCCATGAAAAAGGGGCATTTACAGATGCCGTCCAGAGAGAAAAGGGCATATTTGAAGCCGCAGATGGAGGAACAGTTTTTTTGGACGAAATTGGAGACATGCCTCTTTCCATGCAGTCCAAGATTCTCAAAGTTATAGAAACCAATACCTTCAGACGTCTTGGCGGCAGACAGGACATTGCAGTTGACATAAGGATTATTGCTGCCACAAACCAGGACCTTCAGGGCATGGCGATGCGTAATGAATTTCGCAAGGACCTGTTTTATCGCCTGAATGTAATGACAATCTTCATCCCGCCCCTGCGTGAACGCAAGGAAGACATAGATCCATTGGTCAACTACTTTATCAAACGGCTAAACGAGGAATATGGGAAACAGATAAACGGCATTGACCCGCTGGCCCTGAAATGCCTGAAAAGATATGACTGGCCTGGAAATGTCAGGGAATTACGTAATGCTGTGGAACGGGCAATGATGCTTGAAGACGGCAATGTCCTTACTGCAAGATATTTTAGTAAGGAAATTATTGAATATGCTGATCCTTCAGCCCCGGATACAGGCATAAATACAGGGCCTGCATCAGGCACTATCCCTGCCGCCACAAAAGAGACCGTCAACAAGCATGGGGTTATCTCCTTACCGCCTGGTGGGATATCGCTGGATTATGTTGAAAAAGAACTGATACGCCAGGCGTTAATTAGGTATGACGGAAACCAGACACGGGCCGCAAAATGTCTTGGCATCAGCAGGGACACGCTTCGCTACAGGATTAAAAAACATAAAATATCACTTTCTAATAATGCCTCAAAGCTATCCACGCATGCTTAATGGTTTCCTTCCAAGTGGTCTGATATGCAGCCCTGAAGTAGAGCAGCAAATAGCTTATCCTGTGAATATAGAAATAGAGAGTTGGGAAATCATAATTGATAAGTTTTTTGACCAATGGCAACAGTGAGGGAAACCGCAACACCACGTAGGCAAATTTCTGAAGCCTTACCACCTTGTCAATGTCGGGCTGTGATAACTGGCTGGTGGTGTGAGTATCTACTGGTTTTCCGGTGCTGATGGGCTTTTCAAGATAGCCGTTATCCAGGCAGTATTTTGCCAAGTCTGTTCCAGGAAAGGGCTGAAACAGGCTGGTCCATGCGCATCTCGTACCGATTTCAATATTAAGCTCCAGAGTCTTGAATGCATCTTCAAGTGTCTCCCCGGGAAGACCCATCATGTTGGTGGTAAAAAACTCTATCCCTGTCTCTCTGAGTATCTCAGCAGCCTTTTTTATACTCTTGTTTGAGAGGTTCTTTTTTAACACCAGATTCCGAAGCTCCTCATTACCAGATTCAAGGCCGAAACTTACGCGCTGACACCCTGCATCCTTCAATGCCTTTGCAATCTCCGGGGTCAGTAGGTCTGCCCGTATCTGGCACGAGAACGGAATGGCAAACTCCCTGCGGTAAGCCTCAAGAAACGGAAAGAGCCAGTCCTTTTTCAGGATGAAGGTATCATCGTGGAAGTCAATGAAGTTGATCTTGTGCCTTGCGTGGACCTGGGCAATCTCCTGCATAAAATTATCCACACTTCTGAACCGGACCCACTGGCCAAGGCCACGTACCATCCCCACCATCTTTCTGTTAAAACAGAATGAACAGTGATACGGACAACCGCGGCTTGCCATAAATGTAACCATGTTTGACTCATGAATAACCGGATATTCGGCGTAAATTTCGCGGTCAGGAAACGGTACGGTGTCCAGGTCCACAAGGGGCCTCATTGGATTGCAGACAAGCTCACCATCTTTCTCAAAACCTAAATTCTTGATCCCGCTTATGTCATCGCCCCTGTCAACAGCCTCCAACAACTCAGTAATTGCCCCCTCACCCTCTCCCACACATATTGCATCCACGCCATCTTCCAGTACTACCTTTGGGAAAAAAGTAGGGTGGGGCCCGCCAAAAAGGATAAGGGGAGAGGGATCCATGATGCGCTTCATCTGCTTGCCCAGGTTCAGATACTTATCCTGATATCCTGTAAGAACGCTGAACCCAACCACATCGGGCTTGAATTTCTGGGCCTTTTCAAGGATATGCCTGTCTGAACCTATGGCAAATGCCACCTGGTGCCCTGCGGCTTTTGCCACTGCAGAAAGAGTCATAATACCAAACTGCTCTACAAAGAGAGACTGTACTAGGAGAAGCCGTGCCATATTTAATTTCCTTCAGGATTGGGAGAATCAAGAGGTGTAATGAAGGTACAGGGGTGGTAAAAATTGAATAAATTTCGTCTCATAGCATTAAACAAGTCGGAAAGTAAACAAATGGCCGGATGATGTCAA
>JALWJV010000241.1:0-1730 GCA_026996955.1 Deltaproteobacteria bacterium | reverse complement strand
GTCATACTGAAGCATCATTCCGTCCGTGCAGTCATGCAACATTAATGCCTTGACGTTTAACAAGAGGTCGCCATGTCCGCCAACAACAAGGTCCCTAAGTCCGTAATTAGACGCATAGAACAGCTACGTTCTGAAATAAACCGCCACAATTACCTCTATTACGTCCTTGACAGCCCTGAGATCAGTGACGCTGATTATGATGCCTTGATGAACGAGCTCAAAGGGCTTGAAGAACAGTATCCGGAGCTTGTTACGCCAGACTCCCCAACTCAGAGGGTAGGGGCACCGCTTTCTGAAAAATTTGCCCCGGTTCCCCACACTGTCCCCATGCTGAGCCTTGACGATGCCTTCAGTCCCCAGGAGGTGATAGCCTTTGACCAGAGAGTCAAAAAATTCCTTAATAGCTCTCAGGAGATATCATACATGTTGGAGCCCAAGATGGATGGTCTGGCAGTGGAACTTGTTTATGAAAACGGTATCCTTATACAGGGATCTACCAGGGGAGATGGATTTGTAGGAGAGGATGTTACGGCCAACCTGCGGACAATAAGGTCTGTTCCTCTGAGGCTTATGGCCCCTTTAGAGGGAACAATACCTGAAAGGCTTGAGGCTAGGGGAGAGGTTTTCATGCACCTTGCCGATTTTAGGGAGCTTAACAGGAAAAGGGAAGAGGCAGGAGAGCAACCCTTTGCAAATCCAAGAAATGCAGCAGCGGGCTCACTGCGCCAGCTGGACCCGGCAGTTACTGCCTCGCGACCCTTGGACATTTTTTTGTATGGAGTTGGCGTTGTAAGCGGAAAAGAGTTCAAAACCCAGGAGGAGATACTTGAATATCTGAAAAGTGTGGGCCTTAAGACCAACCCGCTGGCCCAGCGTTGCAGAGGAATAAAAAAGGCCATCAAATATCATGAACACATGACCTCTATAAGGCCAGAGCTGCCCTATGAAATAGACGGCACAGTGATAAAGGTCAACAACATTGAACTTCAGCAGAGACTCGGGACAAAGGCCAGGAGCCCCCGATGGGCAATAGCCTTCAAATTTGAGGCAGCAAGGGCAATTACCAGAATAGAGAAGATAATACTAAGCATTGGCCGTACCGGTGCTGTAACACCGGTTGCAGTCATGGAGCCTGTAAAGGTGGGGGGAGTGGTTGTAAGCCGTGCCACCCTTCACAACCAGGATGAAATACAAAGAAAGGACATCAGGGAAGGGGACTATGTAATAATACAAAGGGCAGGTGATGTGATCCCTGAGGTTGTAAAACCCCTTAAGGAACGCCGCACCGGAATGGAGAAACCATTTCGCATGCCTGAATACTGTCCTGTGTGCGGATCAAAACTTGTGAAAAAACCCGGAGAGGCAGTGTGGCGTTGCCCCAACCCACAGTGTTTTCCAAGGCTAGTAAAAAAAATAACCCATTTTGCCTCAAAAAACGCAATGGATATAGATGGCCTTGGACCAAAGGTGGCAGAGCAGCTCATCACCAACGGCCTTGTAAGGGACATTCCAGATATTTATACACTTGCCCTGAGTGACCTTGTAAGCATTGAACGTTTTGGGGAAAAATCGGCCCAAAACCTTTTACAAGCGATTGAACATAGCAAAACCACTACCCTTGCCCGCTTCCTCCCGTTCTCTTCCTCCACTTCCTGCGGCGGCAGCGGCCGCCGCCGCTTGGCACCGCCCATGGTCCGCACCAGCGCCGACTCGCCTGCCAGATGCGCCTC
>JALWJV010000240.1 GCA_026996955.1 Deltaproteobacteria bacterium | reverse complement strand
TTTTATTTACAACATAAAAATAATCAGGGTCAAGTCTAGTATAAAAAAGTTTAACTTTTGCTTCTTGATACAATTTTTTAATTTTCACCTCTGTAACCACCCCAACTCTCGCACCCTTGTAAAATATTCCATCAAGCCCACTAGTAACAACCAAATCTCCGATATTTATCTTTTTATATTTCGGTATGAATTTTATTATATCATTTTTTCCAAAAAAAATTCCGGGGACTCTGT
Organism: Deltaproteobacteria bacterium; assembly: GCA_026996955.1. Taxonomy (GTDB): domain Bacteria; phylum Desulfobacterota; class Dissulfuribacteria; order Dissulfuribacterales; family QOAL01; genus S144-17. The sequence goes on along the minus strand of JALWJV010000240.1, from coordinate 3,510 downwards.
TTTTTCCTATTAAAACCGTATATGTAGCTTTTTTATTTGAATTTAAAACCCCAAGCGAATAATTTCCAACTTTTTTTATCAAAATTCCTGCAGCCATATTATTATAAACTAACCCTTTTGGATATTTCCCGCCAGCATAATCCACATAAATTTCCGAAAAATCAGGCAAATTTGCATAAGAGATTACTTTTGTAAAAACAAAATTGGAATTTTTAATCAATTTAAATTTTATTAAATCTTTTTACACCAAAATCATTTCGCAAGGATTACCAACTCCTGTGGCGTTTCTTTTTCAAAGACTCCCGAAACACTATCCATGCCCTCCAAAATATCACAAAGGGTGCGAACAAGAGGGCACGATACACACCCAAAGGTGCCCTGGCCGAAAAAAGTCCTGCCAGCGTATAAACCATTAAGGCGCTAACATTTAAAATCCACAACAGACACACAGCACCTGTGCTTCCTGAAACCCATAAAACAGGCAGAAACAGTGCCCCTCCTCCAAAAACCATGAGGAAAAATACAGGAAAGGGTGGAAACAGAAGCTCAACTGCACTGTCAAGACAGGCAAGCTCACCCTTTGTTAATGCAGCTTTAAGGAGCAACGGGACATAGCGATTTCTTACCTCCAGTTTCCCAAGGTCCCAGCGGAGCCTCTGCCTCTCTGTCCCACGGATACTGTTGTGAAGCTCAACACTGATCCTTGCCTTGTCAGCAAAACACACCCTGATCCCGTGCAACCTCAAAAACATGGTAAACTCAACATCCTCTACCAGGGTGGTGGTGGGCCAGCCAAACCTTTCAAGTATTTCCCTTGAAAAGCACATCCCTGTTCCCATGAGGTTTGCAGACCACCCAAGCCTGCTTCTGCCACGATAACGAAGGTTACGATTAAGGGCAAAACCCAGGAACGAAAGGCTTTCAAACACGGATTTTTCAGGATGCCTTACCTGGGAGTAAGCCTGAATCGCCTTTTCACCACTGCAAATGCAGTCATTCATAACTCCCAAGAAAGACCTGTCCATCCAGGTATCCGCATCGATTACAACAAAGGCATCATGAGAACATACGGCCAGAAGCCTTTCAAATGCCCACTTGAGCACAAATCCCTTGCCAGCAGGGCCAGGCTCATTTCTCTCAAGCACCCTGGCCCCCATCTTTTTGGCAATGTCTGCAGTATTATCATTGCACTTGTCAGCCACAACAACAATGTCAAACAGGTGCCCTGGATACTCTACCGCTCTTGCAGCCCTTATTGTATCAGCAATGCAGGCCTTCTCATTGTGGGCAGGAATTACTATGCAGAAACTTGTGCCAGGGGCATGATGCCCTATCCGTCTTTCAGGAAGCAGAGAGGCTGCTGCAAGCACAAAAAGATAAAGCAGGGCAAGCAGGAACACCAAGCCCGTTATTGCTGCGATAGTCTCTATTATTATCATCTTGATTAATGAATATTCAGAAGAATATGTCAAATTGAAAGAGGATGTCAGGTTGGGGATATCATGAAATGTAATGATTTCCCAAAACGGCCATACCATTATCATGGCTTACGGCTGGCAAAAAGGCGGTACCTCAATACGGTCAGCACAAACAATATATTTCCAGGGATATAGCGTCTCCAGAGCCTTCGGGGCTCCACTGCCAGCCGGCACAGCCACTCAAAGCCATTATCAAGCAGCCACTGCGGCCCCCGGGCGGTCCTGCCGGATACAAAATCAAAAAGCCCACCCACTCCCCATAGACAGCGTGGAGCAAGCCTTGAGGCATGTTCAAGCATCCATAACTCCTGTTTAGGGGCTCCAAAGCCCACCACAAGGAGTTTTGCACCACTGCTGTTAATCATGTCAATTATCCTGTCCGATTCATGTGATGAGAAATAACCGTGATGGGTACCTGCTATCTCAAGCCCTGGCACCATCTGCACAAGCCGCTCCGCAGCCTCTTTAGCCACCCCTTCTGCTGCTCCAAGGAGGAAGACCGGTACATCCTTGACAGCACACTTTCTACACACGTCATAGATAAAATCCGCAGCGGTTGATCTTCCAGGAAGGCGATGCCCCCACAATCTCGCCCCGAGCACCACACCTATACCATCGGCATAAACCAGGCCTGCACGGTTCAAGGCATCTCTGTATTCAATATTTTTTTGGGAAAGGAGCATGCAGTCGGCATTTACATACATCACGGTCTTCTGCTCCTGCCCCAGGGCAAAACTGGTAATTGCATCAACAAGGGCAGAAGTATCAACCTTGTCAACGCATACACCCAAAAATTCAATGCAATCTTTACGGCTGCAACTATCAGACATCTGCTTCCCTGCCTGAACGTCAGGCCCTTATCCTTGCAAAGTCAAGGATGTGTCCCAAAACTGCCTTGCCGCCCCTGAGAAGATAACTAAGATCCTCCATGCTCCTTACATTCAAGACCTGACGCAAGACAAAACGCGGGGTCATAAAGGACTTGTATATGTCGCTGCAGAGCTTCATTATCTCCTCAGCGTCCATGTCTGGAGTAACAAGCACGGGTTCTGTCATATCATAGCGCTCCCAGGCATTTAGAGGAGAAAACCTTATCCAACCCTTTTCCACCGCCTCCTTAAACAGGGGTGTCCCGGGATACGGAACCACAACCGTGCTTTGAAGCATCTCTGCATGTCCCCTTGCCATAAGACTCCTGGCTAGATCAAGGGTGCGCACCGCATCAGAGCGTGTTTCCCAGGGATAACCCACCATAACGGTCAGTTGAATATCAATACCTGCCTCAGACGCCATGCGGCACCCTTCCACAATATGCTCCACCTTTATGTTTTTATTAATGCGGTCAAGGGTGGACTGGTTTGCAGACTCAAGACCGGACTTCATCTTCCTGAACCCGGCCCTTTTCATCAGCGGCAGCAGCTCAGGATTCTTCACAAGGAAGTCAAAACGCATGTTGCATGAAAAGAGGACCTTTTTATTAAGCCCCCTTTCTATCATGCCTTCACAAAACTCCTTTAACCACCTTCCTGCTGGAAAGTTACCTGTATCATCAAAGATCTCCCGCACACCATAACGGTCAACCAGCATCTCTATCTCATCAAGCAGGCTCCCTACAGAGCGCCGCCTGAATGAGGGAAATGTAGTTGTCCATGAACAGAAGGTGCATTTGCCCCACTGACAGTCCCTTCCGGCCATTGTATATCTGAAGGGCTCACGTTTTTTCCATTTTTCAAAATACAGATGGGCCTTTGTAAGATCTCTGTCAATAAAGGGTAGGGATTCCAGGTCACCCTCAAGCACAAAGTGCCCGGTATTGCCAACAGTTTCTCCATCCCTGTAGTATATGCCCCTGGGCATATCCCCATGTCCGGAAAGGGCACTTACCAGGCCATGCAGGGAGAAATCGTAATCACCGCCGGTGAGGACAAAATCAACCGGTGCCTGGTGCATGGACTCCTCAGGGAGGGCTGTCACATGATCTCCCATAAGCAGGGTACGCACCTCTGGCGTCCTATGCTTTATGTCTCTGACA
>JALWJV010000239.1 GCA_026996955.1 Deltaproteobacteria bacterium | reverse complement strand
GGTTACCTGACAATAAAGGATGTCAGGGAAAAGAGACGTGGAGGATATGAATATCTTTTAACCGTTCCAAACAAGGAGATCCAGCTATCCCTGAATGATGTACTGATTGATTATCTCACCAACCAGGTAACTGACAAGGGACGCTTTCAGGACCTGCTTTACGAAGCTCTGGAAAATGGAGAGCCTGATACCCTTAAAGATATACTGTCCGCCCTTTTCGCTTCCATTCCCTATAATAATTATGTTAGCAATACCATTGGAAGTTATGAGGGATATTATGCCAGCGTCATTTATGTCTATCTTGCAAGCCTGGGGCTGGATATAACTGCTGAGGATGTTACGAACCGCGGGCGCATTGACCTGACCGTTAAAATAAATGACAACATCTACATCCTGGAGTTCAAGGTGGACGGTAAAGGCAAAGCCCTGGAGCAGATCAAAGAGAAGAACTACCACCAGAAATACATGGGGCAGCAGAAAAATATCTTTCTGATTGGTATTGACTTCAGCTCGGAAGACAAAAATGTTGTAGGATTTGAGTGGGAGAAAGTTACTGAATAAACCAGGTAAACCTTAATCAGTATTGCTCCCCTACTTACATGTCTTGAACATGAATCGCTATTTCAGCGCAGTAATTGACACAAAATTAAAGCACTGAAACCAGACGCTGACACTTGAAAATCCTGCTTCCTCAAGGCGTTTTCTGTGGGTATTAAGGGTTTCCGGCAGAAGCACCCTTTCAAGAGCGGCCCGTTTCTGGCTGATTTCAAGGTCGCTGTAACCGTGAATCCTCTTGAAATCATGATGCATTTCCCGGTGCATCTTTTCTATCCTCTGGTCTTCAAATTTTATCTTTTCGGAAAGTATCAGCAGTCCCCCAGGGACCATGCCCTGATAAATCTTTTTAAGCAAAGAGGGCCTCTGTCCAGGTGGGATAAACTGGAGCGTAAAGTTAAGAACCACTACTGAGGCATTTTTCAAAATAATATCATTGATGTCTGAACATATCAGGTGGACTGGAATACGTTCAGATGAAAATTTTGTGTTTTCTCTGCACTGTTTGATCATTGCAGGGGAGTTATCAACGCCCACAATACTGCACCTGTCTGTATCAATGCATTTCAGCATTGAAAGTATTCCTGCCCCAAGGGAACATCCAAGGTCATAGCAGAGGGTGCCTGGCTTGACAAAGCGTCTGGCAAGGAGCCCTGTCATGGAGATAATGGTGCTGTAGCCTGGTACTGACCGCCTGATCATATCCTGGAAGACCGAGGCAACCTTTTGGTCAAATACAAAATCCTGGATTTTCTCAACAGGCTCTGCGTAAAGGCGGTCTTTTGAGTTGTTTTCCCGAGGCATTGGTCTAAAAGTTGTACTTTCCCGAATATCCCCGTGGGGTCACCATTCTTCCACGCCACGAGAACGTGCTTGAATTACCTACAATAACAGTGGACTGCATGTGAATTTCATGCTCAAGCATATTTTCAAGCGTTGTAAGGGTGACAGATTCAGACTCCCTTGAGGCAGCAGATACAATCCCCACCGGGGTTGAACCTCTCCTGTGCTCAAGGATTATATCCCTTGCCCGCACTATCTGTTCAGTGCGTTTCTTGGACCGGGGGTTGTATATGACAATCACAAAATCCGCAGATGCCGCAGCGTTGATACGTTTTTCTATTAGTTCCCACGGGGTGAGAAGGTCAGAGAGGCTTACAGATGCAAAATCATGCATAAGCGGCGCGCCAAGGATGGCGGCACAGGCACTAAGGGCAGGAATACCGGGTATGATTTCAATTTGAGTGTTATAGGGCCTGCCTGAATCTTCAGCGCTTCTTGAAAGCTCAAAGACAAGGCCTGCCATGGCATATATCCCAGGATCTCCGCTGCACACCAGGGCAACCCTTCTGCCTGAAGATGCCTCCTCCAGGGCCCTTTTGCAGCGTTCAACCTCCTGCATCATGGAGGATGAGAGCACCTTCTGATCATCCCTCATAAGTCCTCTTACAAGGTCAATATATGTCCTGTATCCTGCAATGACATCTGCATTTTTTATGGCATCCTGTGCCCTTGGGGCTATCAGGTCTTCTGCGCCTGGCCCTGTTCCCACCACGAAGAGGTGTCCAGGGCTATTGCCGTTGTTACGTCCTTCCATTTCATCTTCCTTACAATAAGTTTTCCATTGCCTGCTCCCAGTATTGCAGCAGGCTCAGCCACTCCCTTTGCACCGGTTGCCCTGAACACCACACTTGACGTAGCAACATTATTAACAGCGTTAAGTTCATCTTTTGTGAAAAACAGCAGCCTCCGGCCACTGGTCTTGGCAAAATCAATCAAGCCCTGTTCATCCTGTTTGATGTCAATTGAGGCAATACGGTCTATGGAGCTCATGGCCAGGCCGTGCTGCAGGCAGGTTTCTGAAAGGGCTTTTTTTATTGCACTTGCCCCGGTTCCGCGGTTACAGCCAATACCGGCACATAAGACAGGCAGTGTGCCCAAAGCGGCGTGTGACGGAACACCGGGCAAATGGTCTCTTGTCCTGAAGCCAAGTATTATATCCGCATCCGAAATGTGGTTAACTTGCCTGAAATCTTCAGGAAGTTGGGGCAGTGCGCATTCTGACCATATTTTGAGGCTGCCTTTTTCAAGGATCCTTGCCATGACCCTTGTAAGGGCAGTCCTGTCATCAAAGACTATACCAAGGTTCCTTGCCCACAGATCAACTGCTGTATGACCGTAAATATCCGAGGCCGTGGTTATTACAGCCTGGCCCCCGGTAATATTAGCGATGATTTCCGCAAGCCTGTTTGCACCTCCTATATGGCCTGAAAGCAGGGAAATTGCGTATCTTCCCCTCTCATCACATACAACTACTGCAGGGTCCCTGTATTTGTCCTGTACAAGAGGCGAAATAACACGTACTGCTATGCCTGTGGCCATGATAAAGACAAGTGCATCCGCATCATCCCATGCCTTTTTTGTGGTGCTTTTAAGGCTGCCACCCCTGCACTGGTGCATGGTTGAGTCAGGAAGACGGGCCTGGATTTTCCGGGCCAACTCTCTTCCTGCCTCTGAAAGGTAAAGGATGGCTGTCTTCATTTCTCCTGTTTACGGAATTCATGGCTGAATGTGCTGTGATAGAGTCTTGACTCTGTATCCGGCCCATCTCCAAGGGCCTTACCGACCAGTATCATTGCGGTCTTCCTGATTCCAGCCTGCTGCACCTTTTGTGAAATTGTCTCAAGGGTGCCTGTAATTACCCGTTCCTCAGGCCAGGATGCCTTTTCTATTACAGCTGCAGGTGTGTCAGGTGCATACCCCCCGGAGATGAGCTCCTGTGAAACCTTTTCTATGGATGAAACACTGAGGAAAATACACATGCTTGCCTGAGCTGCTGCAAGCCTATCCAAAGACTCCCGCTCCGGAACAGGTGTCCTGCCTGCACGCCTGGTAAAGATCACGGTCTGGGTGACTTCAGGCACCGTAAGTTCTGCCTTGAGGGAAGCAGCCGCAGCCATTGCAGAGCTTACTCCAGGAACAACAAGACACGGAATTCCCATTGCCTCAAGTCTTTTGATCTGCTCCCTTATTGCCCCGTACAGGGAGGGATCCCCTGTATGAAGCCTTACCACGTTCCGGTTTTGGCTGTATGCATTTGCCATGATTTCAATGATTGTATCAAGGTCCATGGACGCAGAATTGTGGATTTCTGCATCAACGCCGCGGAGCAGTTCAGGATTAACAAGGCTTCCTGCATATACAATGACATCGGCAGAGTCAAGCAGCCTTCTGCCCTTAAGCGTTATAAGCTCCGGGTCTCCAGGGCCTGCGCCTACAAAGCAGACAGGTTGCTGTTCAAAGGGTTGTTGCTGGTTTTGACTGGTTTGTTCAGAGGGCATGGTAAAACCTTCAACGAGCTTAACTGTCACCATTGGCCTGCCTGTTTTTGCAGACTATCATTGTGGAAAAGTAGTGAAGCTGTTTTCCGGCTGCATCCCGAGGGTCTTTGTAGATGTTCTGACCGGGGAGACCGCAGCGTTCAATCAAGGTGGCATTGTCCAAAAGGCCGGTCTCATCAAGCAGGCCCAGCAGCAAATCAAGACTCCTGTGAACCTTCATAAGCACTGTTGTTTCAGAAGTTTCAAGTATTTCCCGGATATTTTCTCTGTTAAATGCAGCAGGTATTACTGTTATAATCTCTTCTCCAAGCCCAAGGGGCTGTCTTGATGCAGCAGAGCATGCAGACATTGCCGATATGCCAGGAATCACGTTTACCTGCACATCATCCCTGAGGGAGCAGATGGTGGCATGAAGATAATAAGCCGTTGAATAGATTGCAGGGTCCCCAATGGTGGGAAAGGCAACATCAAGCCCTTTATCAATGAATGAAAGTACTGTTCGGGCTGCATTATTCCAGGCGTCAAGTATCTCTGTGTCCTGTTCTCTTCCCTGTGCCGCATAGACCTTTTTCATTGGGAAGTGGAGCTCTACAATCTCCTTGTTCGTCATGTCAACCTGGGCCCTTGCAGTGGCAAGGGCACTGCTGGCCCCCCCTGCCGATCCCTTTGGGGCAATTATCACGGGCACTGTCTCCAACACCTGAACAGCCCTGTAAGTTATAAGGTCTGGATCTCCTGGCCCAACCCCAACCAGGTGCAGGCAGCCAGGTTTATTTTTTCTGTTCATCTTTTACCGGTTATTATTGTTATTGTATTAAGTTTTGTGACATTTCCGTTATTCAGCCGTTCAACTGAAATGCGGCTTTCTGAAACTGAAAGCCCGGAGGAGCGAAGGAGAAAAGGCGCCTGTATGGCAGTCTTTTTAAGCACCGCATTGACCACAATGCGTCCATTTGCTGCGAGGCGCTTGACGCACTCCCTTATTATTGCCTCAAGCTGCCCTCCGCTTCCCCCTACAAATATCCTGTCTGGAGAGGGCAGGGAAGAGAGGACTTCAGGGGCTTCACCCGTTATGAGGTTTATATTCCAGCAGCCGAATTTTCTGATATTTTTTTGAATAGTTCTTATGTGTTCATCCGCCCGTTCTATGCTGTAAATTGAAAGCTCGGGGCACATTGCCGCAGCCTCAATGCTAATAGATCCGCTTCCTGCCCCCACATCCCATAAACAGCCATGGGGCTCAAGCCTCAGTGCATGAAGTGATGCTGCCCTTACCTCATTTTTTGTTATCAGGTTCCTTGAGTGTTCTATCTCATCTTCTGTAAGGCCCAGGCAGGGAAACCTGGTGTTGCCAAGGGATTGATGGTTTCCTTCAGAGATTTTTCCATGCCTGTCATGCACAATCATGATGTTCAGGGGGCCGAATTTGGTGGCTGCGGCCTCAGAAAGATTGCCACTGAACAGTCGCTGGTCATCAAGCCCCAGGTTCTCTCCTACATGAACCGTAATACCCTCTGCAAGGTCTGACGCACCTGCTTTTTTAAGGCGTTCAAGAAGGAGCGAGGAGATGACATCAGGGCTGTGTTTTCTGTCAGTCAGTATGGCAGTTGTCCTGCTCCTGAGGATTGTTGATACGGAATTTTCCAGACCTCTTCCGTGAAGTGACAGAAACTTCATGTCATCCCAGGGAATCTTGAAACAGGCGCAGGCAAGCTGAAGGCTTGAAAGGGCAGGGTAGATGTTTATTCTATCTCGGCCAAACCTTTTTATAAGCGTGCGGCCTATGCCAAAAAAGAGCGGGTCTCCTGAGGCAAGTACTGCAACACTTCCTGATTCAAGGGTTTTATTAACTGCCTCAAGCATCTCTGAAACAGGGGCAATGGGAATTGGAGCAAGCCCATGCTCTATTGCAATTCCTGAGAAGCGCTTTGATGCAACCACGGCACAACAGCCTTGAAGCACTTCCTTGGCATTGCTGGAAAGAGTATCCCCGCAGACTCCTATTAATTCAATCAAGTGTTCCATGTCTTTACACCTGTTCCACTACACCTCTTGATGAATGGACGAGATAGAGTGTTACTGGAAGTCCTGATTCATTATGTGCATACTGTTTTGCCTTTTCGCACACTGCACGGATTAAATCACGTCTATCTGCATTCTCAAGCATGTCAAAAATTTCCCTGGCCGTGTTTGCCCCTGAAAGCTTTCTTGCATCTGCCGCCCCAAGTCCAAGTTTTTCAAGAAGCGCTGCTGCCTGTCTTACCTCAAGCGCGCCGTTTCTTACATGGGTCTGGGGAATTTCAAGTGCAGCTTTAAGAACCTTTGCCCACATGCCTGCAAGGTGAATGTGTGAAAAACCGTGCCTGGCAGCAGCCTTCAGTGCATACTGCAAATAGTCTCCCATCATAACCATTGCCTCTTCAGGAAACCCAAGCAGCTCCTGCACGTGCCTTTCAGATGTCCTTCCGGTTGACAGGATAATTTCGTCAAGCTCTGCTGCCCTGGCCACACTCATGGATGCCTCAATGGTGTCTGTCCATGCCTTTGCTGAAACCGGGCGTACAATGCCTGTTGTGCCAAGTATGGAAAGCCCGCCGACTATGCCAAGCCTGCTGTTCAAGGTCTGTTTTGAAAGCTCCTGACCGTTTTTGACACTGATAGTAACCTCAATACAGGTCTTTCTGCCTCTTTTACTGTTTATAACTTCTTCTATTGCCTGCCTTATCATTTCCCTTGGGCCGGGGTTTATTGCAGGATCTCCTGGAGGCACTGCAAGACCTGGTCTTGTTACAGTTCCAACTCCATCTCCTGCTTTTAGAACAATCTCCAATTCATCGCCCGAATCATCATCTGGCAGATCAGCTTCATTGTCTTCAATCAAACGGACAGTCGCCCCGATCTCTGCCCTGTTGGTAACATCAGGATCGTCTCCGGCATCCTTGATTACAGAGGCAAAGGCACTGTCAGAACTTTTTGAAAGTGAACTCCGGTGCACTGCAAAACTGTGACGATCGCTTGAGGGAAACGGGATGTTTACCTCAACAGGGGCTACGCCGGAAAGCAGGTATGAAAGCGCAGCCTTTGATGCAGCAGCAGCACATGCCCCGGTGGTAAAGCCAGACCTAAGATTTTTCCCATCTCCTCTTTCCAAAACAGTGATCTCCCTGTCAGTTACAAAGGGATATGGTGATTTGCTGAAGGATGAGAATCATTCGTTTATGCCAGGCGAAGCAGGGCATTAACAATTGCAACAGCAACCGGGGTTCCACCCTTGTTACCTTTTACGCTTATGTATGGAATATCAGTTTCCATCAGGAGTTCCTTTGATTCTGCAGCGTTTACAAAACCTACCGGCACTCCTACCACAAGCCCGGGCTTTATAAGCCCCTCTTTGATGAGCTTGAGAGTCATAAGAAGCGCAGTAGGGGCGTTTCCAATGGCTATAATGCCTGGATTGTCTCCTGTTGAACGCCTTATTGCAGCCTCTGATCTGGTGAGTCCGTTGGTGCGGGCGTCATTCAATGTCTCCTCTTCTGAAATCCTGCAGATCACCCTGCCGCCGAATTTGTTGAGCATTGTTCGGGACACACCCATCAGGGCCATGTTCACATCGACAAGAATATTTCTGCCTGAACGAATGGCTTCAAGCCCGGATTTAACAGCGTTGGTGCTGAAACGGATGTTGTTCAGAAAATCAAAGTCACCTGTTGCATGTATCACCCGCCTTGCTATCTGATACTCCTCAGGGGAGAGGTCAGGCACCTCAAGCTCTCCTGAGTTTTTCATTTTGGCCACGGATTGGTCAATGATCCTGAAACTTTCAGCCTCTATCTGATCAGGGGCAATATCTAAAATTTTCATAATTCTTTCCTGCATGCCTTCACAAATCCTGTGGCAGCCTCAGGGGTCTTTCCCCAGTGAATATGAACATAACCTGCAAGGGTATTGGCTTTAAGGTAACATTCGGCCTGTCTTTCCGAAGCCTCGAAAATTTGTTTAATGTTATTCTTAATAAGCTCTTTTTCTGTAAGTTTTGTTGTATGTGAGTAGTGAAATTCATGGCCGTGAAGTTCCTGGCCACGCTTCCCCAGAAAGGAGTCCTTTTTCAGGCGTACTCGCCTGTACCCAAGCCTTCTGAGCCTGTCATTCATGAAACTTTCAAAAGGATAGACCTCCGCCATGGGCCACCTCTTTCCATCCTGGCCTGTTATGGCATCAGTAAGGTACATGAACCCGCCGCACTCGGCAAAGACAGGTTTTCCTGAGCGTGAAAATTCCCTGATCTCTTTACGCATCACGTGGTTTTCCGAAAGTTCTTTTGAAAAAAGTTCAGGATATCCGCCCCCAATATAGAGTCCCTGTATATTTTCCGGAAGTGCTGAGTCCTCAAGCGGGCTGAAGTACACAAGCTCTGCACCGCATGCCTCAAGCATCTCAAGGTTGTCCCTGTAATAAAAACAGAATGCTGGATCCCTGGCTATGCCAATACGAACCTTGGGCATGGAAGAATTTTTATCAGCGAGTTCCTGAATTACATCCCCTTTGATACAGGGTGAGTCCTGCCGTCTTGATGCAGTGTCATGAAGCAGCTCAAGATCAATATATTCACTGCAAAGTGCCCCAAGTTTTTCAACCTGAGCCTTGTTAAGCGGGGCTTCATGCCCCATTGAAAGCCCAAGATGCCTCGAAGCAATGGATATTTCTGCATCCCTTGGAATATACCCGGCAACCCTGGCATTACAGTATTTTTTTATTGCCTCCTCAGCCATCTTTGCATGACGGCGGCTTGCAGCAGAATTTAATATTACAGCAGCCACATTTACCCTGGCATCAAGGGACTCAAAACCCTTTACAGTTGCTGCCACGCTCTCTGCAACAGAGGAGATGTTTACCGTAAGCACAACCGGGATGTTGAGGCGTGCGGCTATTTCCGCACCTGATCCCAGGCCTCCATCAAAAAGTCCCATCACACCTTCAATAATATTTATTGAGCCTGCACCCTGAACAGCCTTTTTGTTAAAGAGGTACTGAACATAATCTGCACCGCACATCCTGATATCCAGGTTGTAGGATGTCTTGCCTGTGACCATGCGGTGAAGGGTGGGGTCAATAAAATCAGGCCCGGATTTGAAGGGCTGCACCCTTAGCCCCCTGAAACAGAATGCTGCCATAAGCCCGAGGCTTACTGTGGTCTTGCCGCAGCCGCTTCCTGTCCCGGCAATTAGTATGGCTGGTTTTGAACTATTCATGAGCCTTATTACCGTATAGAAGGTTGTATATCTGCCGTATCCCCTTGATTATGGCTGGAACAGGCCGTGATACAATTGCCTCCTCTATCAGAAAGACCTGTCCGTCCCTGACCGCCTTTATGACCTGGAAACCAGGTGTGTTTATAATATCTTCCACAGTAACAGGGTTCATGCGTCCGTGCTGTGCAAGATACACATCGATTTGTGAGGCCTTGGCAAGTATCCGCTCCTTTCCGTAAAAGGCAATATTGGTATTGCGCACCCTGGCTGCATCCGCTGCAATGTTTATGCCTCCTGCTGTTTCAAGGGCATAAATTGCAGTAGAACCCTGAGCAAATGTCTTCATCCTGGAGTGAATTGACTCAAAATAGACCTTCTTTCGTTTACTTTCAGGAATAATGGAAACTTTCTGTTTAATATCGGCCACTGATTTCTTGAATCGGGCAATCATCCTGTCTGCACTATTTTCTCTGCCAGTAAGAAGCCCCAACTCTCTCCAGTATTGGAACATCCCCTGGACAGTAGTTGGCTGAAGGGATATGACAGTAATGCCATTATCCTGAAGCCGTTTTACCATGCCTGGATACGCCCTGGACAGCATTGGGCGTATGAGAACAAGGTCCGGCTTAAGGGCAATAAACCGCTCTGCATCATCCCTAAAACTGAGCCTTGGAATTTCTTTATTAAAAAATCTGTCGCCGCGGTTTACACCAACAACTTCATCAGTTAGCCCTAATTCATACAGGTTTTCTGTATGTGCAGCGTAAAGAGAGATGATTCTCTTAAAGGGTGCATTAAAGGTGATGTCCTTTCCATCAGAATCGGTTATGACTGCGCCCTGACTGTTTGAAACAAACAAAAAAACGGCTAAAAAACATGTAAGTAAAAGCAGGGAAAATTGCCTGAGATAATCTTTTTTCATCTGATCTTGTCCATTTTCAACTATTGTGCCTCAGGTATCCTGAAACTTACAGCTATTCCCCCGGTAAAGTCATCCTTTCTGACATGCGCATCCACTCCGTAAATCTCCTTCAGCAAAGCCTCATCAAGGATGCTCTCAGGCGTACCCTGTGCCCTGACTCTGCCATGATGCAGAAAGATGAGCTCATCACAAAATGATGAGGCAAGGCTAATATCGTGAAGTGCTGCAACAACGCATAAATTTTCCTGTTCCGCCCTCTTTTTTATGACATTAAGGATACTCAGGGTGTGAAAAACATCCAGATTTGAGGTTGCCTCATCAAGAAGCAGGGCGTCCCGTGCCTGGACAAGAGCTCGTGCAACAGCGACACGCTGTTTTTCCCCGCCTGAAAGCATTGTTACAGGCCTGTTTCGAAGATGGGCAATATCGAGCAGTTGCATTACACTTTCCATCCTCTGAATTTGCTGATTCCCCGGAGACTCAAAACGCGGGATGTGAGGATGCAGGCCCATGGTTACTGCCTCAAGCACACTGAATGAAAAACGCATCTGGAATTCCTGGGGAACAACTGCAATTTTTCGGGCAAGCTCTTTTCTTTTGTATTTAATTAAATCCCTGCTTTTAAAAAGCACCCTGCCTGAGCATGGTGTGTGAATTCCGCCAAGGAGATCAAGCAGGGTTGTCTTCCCGCTTCCGTTTGGTCCAAGAATTCCGTAAATCCTCCCTTGAAAGAACTCTAAATTGAGCCTGTTCAGGACATTTTCATTTTCTTTGTATGAAAAATCAACTCCCTCAAGCTTCCATAGTACAGGGATTGTATCAGTATGGGCCCTGGCCATAATCTCTCTGTCTCTGTCTGAATATCCAGCAGAAAACCGGCCCGCCAATAAGTGCGGTGAGCACTCCAATGGGAACCTCAACAGGAAGCACTGCCCTTGTCAGAGTATCTGCGCATAGAAGCAGGAGCCCCCCGGATGGAAAACTCATTATTACAAGCCACCTGTTATCAGGCCCCGCAATGTGTCGAAGCATGTGCGGGATGATAAGGCCAACAAAGCCGATGATTCCGGATATGGCAACGCACACAGATGTCATGAGAGAGCACGTTACAAGCAGCACCAGCCTCAGTTTTGCAGTGTTTACACCAAGAGTCATGGCAGTGCGCTCCCCTGTGGACATTATATTAAGGTCCCTGCTGTAAAATAGGGCAATGATTGTGCCTGCAACAGCAGCACTTCCTGAAAGGGCAACACTCTGCCATGATGAGTTTGAAAAAGAGCCCATGAGCCAGAATATGATGATTCCAACCTGTTCGTCTGCAAGAAATTTGAAAAATCCTATTGCCGCCGAAAGGATGGAGGCTACTATAACACCTGAAAGTATGAGGTTTGTTGAAGAGAGTCTTGAAGAACCTCCTGAGGCAAGGGCAAGAACCACAAACACCGTACCTGTGGCGCCTAAAAATGCAAAAAGCGGAATCGTAAAGGCCTCTGGCAGCGTAAGTCCCAGAACCTGAAGCACTATCACAAGAGATGCCCCGAATGCTGCCCCGGAGGAGATGCCAAGGGTGTATGGGTCAGCAAGGGGATTAAGCAGTATGGCCTGAAAAACCGTGCCGCACACAGCAAGTGTTCCCCCCACAAACATTGCTGAAAGTATCCTTGGAAGTCGGATGTCTCCAACAACTGCCCAGGCCACAGGATCAATGCCGTTAAACTGGCCCTCCCCCATGATCAGGCGGGTTATGATGCGTAAAACATCACTCACCGGGATCCGCATGTATCCCATATGTGCAGAAATCACAACACAGGCAGCAAGTAGCACTGTAAGGGCAATGGCAAAGGCCGCCGGTGTGATGCTTTTTATATTCATTCGGAATCCCGGTTCATGGATTTATTGGCTATTTGCGATGTAACTGTTCAATGTGTTTATCTTAGTAAGGTTGGCAAATGGTCTTGTTTTTCCGTTCCGGTGAATAATTTCTTGTTTTTCTAAGGCTTGCTACGCCAAAATCGCGAAACTCGCTCGTTCCTCGCTCAAACAGACGCGATTTTATGGCTGCGCTTCACCAAGAAAAACTACGAAATTATTCAGAGTCACTCCAAAACAAGACCATTTACCACGCTGAATAGATACTTTGCGATTTACCTTAGTTCTATGCCAGCATCCTTTGCGGCATCTGCTGCATGACCTACAAAAATACGCGCAAATTCATCCTGTTCTCCAAGTCCTTTTAAAACAGGCACCACCTTGATTCCTTCCCTGTTCAGAACTGATTTCCATGAATCAGGCTCCGGACCAGCCATATCGTTCATTGCATGATCCCCTGCAACAACCATCATTGGTTTAAGGACAACTTTTTTGATTCCAGCGTGTTTTAACTGCTCAACAACATGTGTAAGTCCGGGAAAACCCTCCACAGTGCCGATTACAGTCAGCACATCCGGATATGCCCTGCGCATTTCATCCTGGAACTGAAGATATGATCCACCTGACGGGAAGTAGTCATTTCCATGTCCCATATAGACAAGGGCAGCCTTTTCCTTTTTAGCCAGGGCTGCGTCTGAGGCAAGCGCATTTACTGTACTCTTGATATCCTCTTCATAGGGATGGGCAGGCCCGAATGTACCCAGTGCAGGGCGTCCAACAACAAGCTTGTTAAATGGCATAAATTTGGGCTTGATGGTCTTGATAGAGTTAAGGCCCCTTACGTAGCTGCAGAGGTCAAGGAACTCTTCAGCAGGTGCAATATGTGTTGGCTGAACAACGATGTTGTCAAAGCCCGCATCCTGCAGGTTTGCAATGGTTGCAAGCGGGCCCTGAACATGGAGTATGTCTTTTGGTACATCAGGATGGTTCTTGGCATAATCAGGGTCATTTGCCCGTTTCTGCCAGATTTTCCTGATAATATTTGATGTAAAGGCGATTTTCACAGGAGTTTCAGGATAGGCCTTTTTGATTTCTTCTCTGATATTAAGAAGGGCCTTTAGTGCCGGTTCTACAGTGGTGCCGAACATGGCAAGCACGATAGCATTTTTGTGCACCACCTTGTGTTCTGAAGCACCTGCAATGCCTGTGGGCAGGGAAAGCGCCAGAGCCAGGGTTAAAAAACATGCCGTGAGTGAAGAAAATACCTTATACATAAAAAACCTCCCTTTCTCACGGTCCGGGCAGAGGAATTTGGGCATAAAAAAACCCGGACCAATTTTTTAATTGATCCAGGATCGCCCTGTTTAACCCTGGAAGGTTTTCTTGGGGCAGCCTCCATGCCGGGGGAGGCATGCCATTTTGTTTCAGGCAGGTCTTCTGACTTCCCCGCCCTGACCAGCGGCCTTCCCAGGATTCATTTTAATCCCAGTGACTCACAGAGGCTGGCAGGGTTTTTCCGCATTAAGGTTGTTAATGTATGCGGCAGGGTTACAGCGGCGGGCTCCGTCCCGGACTTGCACCGGGTTCCCTTTTCATCCGGCAATGCCGGACACCTGAAAACAGCGGGCAAGGTACAATTATTGAGAGAAATCGTCAAGTAGTGCAGGCTACCACACCCCGCGAAGCCCCAGTTCCCTCCTGATTTTATCAATTCTTCTCTCAAGGCCAATGCGCCAAACCGCATGGATTCGTGCAGCGGGCGGGGTTATGAGTTCTGGCAATCCATAAACCAGCCTGTTTGCAGCATGGCTTGCCTCAATAACTGCCTCAATGGAACGCGCACCGTACTTGTACTCTGCAATAAGCAGGCGGAGCAAAAGCCCAGATGTCTTCCGTGCTGCCTTCTTCCAGTGACTGTCCATCTGATGGGCTATTATAAAGGCGCGTTTCAGGAGTATCCGTCTCAGTTCTTCAAGTTCCTCCCTTGAGGCAGAATCCCTCAGAAGCTTTTCCGGAATCTCAATGCTATCAATATCCATTACAACCCTGAGCCTGCTCATGAAATCCGGAATTTTCAGGATCTTTACAAGCCGCTGTGTCTGAGGATCTTTATCCTGCAGCATCAGCTCCATTGCCTCCCAGGAATATTTTACCCCGCCTGCAAAGACAAATATGGACCTTCCAATATAACGGGGAATGCCATGTATGTATGTGACGCCATCCTGCATGGAGGGTAGAAAATAACGCAGGTATCCAAACTCGTTTCCGTCATACATGCAGTCAAATTCATCCCAGAAGGCTACCGGAACCTTGCCCTTTGCAACCGAGGCTCTTACCAGGTCAATGGCAGAATTTATCTCCTCAGGTCCTGAAAATTGTGTAAGGTTAAATTCAAAGAACTCAAAGGGGTCATTATCAAGTCCCTTTGAAATTACCCTTGCAACCTGTTCAACAGCAAAGGACTTGCCTGCCCCTGGAGGCCCGAAAACCCCAATGCAAAGTGGACGTTTGAAGCTCTCCTTTGTGACATAACTCTCCATCACCCCCTGAAGGGTGACCACCGGTGCTATCTCTGCAGGGTCTGTTGTCCTGAGTGCCCCAACCTGGAATATACGAAGCCGGTTAAAGCCATCCTTTCTGTTAACCTCCTCCTTGAGCTGTTTGAGTACAGAGAGAATAATGCCCATGTAGCCAAGGCGTTTTTCCATCTCAATCTCAGGCGTATTATACGGGCATGAAATTGTGGTTTCGAAGAAATTCCTGATTGACTGCTTCCTTGCCTGATTCCATGCCTGACACGCAACCTCTTCAAGAATTTTATCAAACTCCGGGCTGTACGGCTTGAGCTCAAAAAATGCCGGTTCAGCGACAGTTTCAAGAAAAGAACAGCTATGTCCATCTGGATATATGGAGGAGAAGTCA
>JALWJV010000238.1:373-3808 GCA_026996955.1 Deltaproteobacteria bacterium | reverse complement strand
AGCAAAACTTCGGGGCAGTTTGTGGGAAGCCGCAGATACCAGCACATCTCCTGCCCCTGAAAGCCCGTAACGTCTCTCAAGCTCCCTTAACCTTTTATCTGAAAAGAGCGGCATTCCAAGGATATTTGAGGTGCGCAGGATTGACTCGAATCTTGCCATCTCCCTTTGGCTGTCAAATTTAACTACATTTGCCTCATCTGGGTCATGCGTGCTTTTCTGAGATTTTTCCGGATTAAGGCATTCAACCTGGCAAAGCACCGCGCTTTCAAGGCCAAGCCCCTGTACCTGTTTCAGGGCAGAAAGGCGTGCAAGCACTGAATCAAGCTCACCAGCTTCTTCAAATCCGGTCAGAACGCACCAAAGTTCCGCTGGCGACACACCGCAAAGCTCAAGGCAAAATTTGCTGTTTTTTAAAAGGGCTTTAAGATACTTTTTTATGGATGCAGTCAGCCTGTCATGATCAGAAAGGCAACGGGAGTGCCTGAACCCAAGGCGAAGCAGGCAGGAGGCCTGATTCATCTGTGCGTTAATGGAGATAACCTTGCTGATATACTGGGGGATAACCCCTTGATCCGGCATGTAAAAATAACTTTTCCGCTTTTCAAGAACCCTTTGCCAGACCCATGACTCAAGGAGTGCAAGCCACCTGTCCGGCTCATCTGCACCCACACTGTGATCTACACCCTTAAGGATAAAAGCCCCCAGAGGCGATCCTTTTTCCACACGGGACTGTTCAATCAGCCTGTGAGGCATGGGGATCATGACAGATGAACCCACAAGATCCCAAAAGGGCCTTCCCTCAAGAAGCGCCCTTTCTGCCCTTTCCCTCTGCCTGGGTGACATCTCCACCTCCGGGAACTCTCCCTGGCCTGAAGGAAGCCAGCACACGGCCTTTTCAAACCTGAAAACCCGGTGAAGATCCTCCATCACCTCGGGTCCCAACCTCAATATGTCCTGGGGCACCAAATATTGTTTCATTTAATTTCGCCTGTGGCAGCAGCAATGCAACGGGCTGCTGTTACAAACTCTGAATCAGCCATTGTGCGAACATCCATAATGATGCTGTCATCTTCTACCCTGACTATCACTGGAGGCTTTGTTGAACGGAGCGACCTTTCAACTGAAGCAGCAGAGAACCTGTCATCAGGGCCTTTAACAGATACACCGGCTGAGGGAATCTCCAGCAGGGGAAGTGCGCCACCTCCTGCCCTGGCAACGGTTTTTACAACCTCCACGGTAAGCCCCTCGGAAACTGCCTTCCTCAACCTGGCTGCAAACCTCCTGGCACGCCGTTTCTGCTCCTCGTAAGGAGAACACATCATTTTAAGAGTGGGGATCTTCTTTACTGCTGCAGCCGGGTCCCTGTAGAGCAGGAGCAACTGCTCAAGCGCAACCAGTGTGAGCTTGTCTATGCGCATTGCGCGGTTCATGGGATTCATCTTTATCCTGTCCACAATCTCGCGCTTGCCAACAATAATCCCGGCCTGGGGGCCGCCAAGGAGCTTGTCACCGCTGAAGGACACCAGGTCAGCTCCACCTGCCAGGGACTCCTGCACCGTAGGCTCATGCTGAAGCCCATACCGCGAAAAATCAACAAGTGTGCCGCTTCCAAGGTCTTCAAATACATTCAGGCCGTGTTCTGCGGCAAGTTCAGATAATTCCTGCATGGACACGGCACTTGTAAAGCCCACCACTGAAAAATTGCTCTGATGCACCTTCATGAGCAGGGCGGTATTTTCATTTATGGCAGCCCTGTAATCCCGCAGATGGGTCCTGTTGGTTGCCCCAACCTCCCGAAGCACAGCGCCGCTCCTTGCCATTACATCAGGAATCCTGAAGGAGCCTCCGATTTCCACCAGCTCTCCTCTGGAAACCACTACCTCGCGCCCCTTTGCAAGGGTCTCAAGGGTGATCAGGACCGCTGCTGCATTGTTGTTGACCACAAGGGCAGATTCTGCGCCTGTAAGCTCGCACAAAATTCCCTCAACATGACTGTAACGGCTTCCCCTGGCACCTGCTTCAAGGTTATATTCCAGGTTGGAATAACCACATGCCACAGCGGTCATGGCATCAATGACAGATTCTGGCAGAAGCGAACGCCCAAGGTTTGTATGGACAATGACCCCGGTGGCATTTATCACAGGGCGAAGGGAGGGCTGCATGAGTTCTTCAACCAGTGCAAGGGCATTTCTTTGAACACTCTGCGGACTTCCTGCCTCAGGTTCCCCGTCAAGGACGCGCCGTCTCGCCTTGTCTATGGCCTGTCTGCATGCCTGCACCTTGACTGAATGGGGGCAATCAGGAATGTCAATCTCTGCCATAAGGGCATCAACCTTGGGAAGTTTGCTCAGAATTTGCTGTTTTGTTTTATTATCCATAAATTATCTATATTGCTTAGAGCCTATGTTTCAACTAATGCCAACCTGAATCACGGAGATTTTTTAGATGCTGCGGCTTAAATTCATCTGGGCAGGCCACACAAAGGATGCATGGCTTGCTCAGGGCTTAAACAAGTACCTTTCAAGGATAAAAAAATATCATGCTACAGAAGTTGTAGAGACAAAAATGCTAAAAGGCAAGGGGGGAAAACAGCAGATACAAAAGGAGAGCCAGGGATTAAAGAAGGCACTGCCTGCAGGTGCCTACGCGGTGGCACTGGACCAGCGGGGCAAGATGCTCTCAAGCAGCGGGCTTGCTGCGCTTATAAAAAGAGTTGAAGATGAAGGCAGAAGGGATATGGCCTTTGTGATTGGTGGGCCCTACGGCCTGCATGAAAGCCTGATCTCAGCATGCAACATGACGCTTTCCCTCTCTCCCATGACCTTTACCCACGACATGGCGCGTCTTATCCTGGCTGAACAGGTTTACAGGGCATGCACAATACTGGCCGGAACCCCGTATCATCATGCCGGGTAAACCAGGTTCAATAACCAGAGCCAAACTTAATCTACACTCTCAACAGTGCTTACCTCTGGAACTTCGCTCTTAAGGTATCTCTCTATACCTGCCTTTAATGTCATCTGGCTCATGGGGCAGCCCTTGCATGCACCGGTAAGCCTTACATTGACCACGCCATTTTCCTCGTCAACATCAACCAGCTCAACGTCCCCTCCATCCTGCTGGAGCATGGGACGCACCTTTTGAAGCGCCTCATTTACCTTGTCAAACATGATTCCTTTTCTCCTCTAAACGTATCTATTAAGCGTGGTAAATGGTCTTGTTTTGGAGTGACTTTGAAGAATTTCGTAGTTTTTCTTGGCGAAGCGTAGCCACAAAAATCGCGCTTGTCTGAGCGAGATACGAGCGAGTTTCGCGATTTTGGCGAAGCAAGCCTTAGAAAACAAGAAATTATTCACCGGAACGGAAAAATAAGACCATTTTCCAACCTTCATTATTTTTATTTACAGTTACCACTAAACTAACTTTTTAAGGACC
>JALWJV010000238.1:0-363 GCA_026996955.1 Deltaproteobacteria bacterium | reverse complement strand
GGCCATATTTTGTCCCAGGTCTTTCATTGTCTTCACTCCCTCTTCATCCTTCATGACCTCTCCAGGCTCCCTTCCTATGCCAATATTCCAATAGGAGGAACCCACAACGATCATCTGCCCAATCAGGAAAAAACTGTTAAGGGAGCTGAACACATGGTATGCCCCGGCACGCCGCACTGCAACAACACCTGCCCCAACCTTGCGCCTGAACATATCACCATTTGCCCTTGCCACCATGCCGCACCGTTCAATGAGTGCCTTCATGTTGGCGGATATGTCGGCAAAATAGGTGGGGGAGCCAAGAAGTATCCCGTCTGCCTCAAGCATCTTTGAAATGCACTCATTTATCATGTCGTCATCAAC
>JALWJV010000237.1 GCA_026996955.1 Deltaproteobacteria bacterium | reverse complement strand
TTTGTCTTCTGTGCCCCACAAGCGTCCCGCTGGCACAGGGTACGTCGATTTGTATCTATTCAGCGTGGTAAATGGTCTTGTCTTGGAGTGACTTTGAATAATTTCGTAGTTTTTCTTGGCGAAGCGAAGCCACAAAATCGCGTCTGTCTGAGCGGGGTACCAGCGAGTTTCGCGATTTTGGCGGAGCAAGCCTTAGAAAAACAAGAAATTATTCGCTGGAACGGAAAAACAAGATCATTTACCAACCTTCATAAATAAATACGCTGAACAGTTACGTGGATTTAAAAAATATCCCTAACTCCCGTCTGCAAGCAGTATAGGGCAGACAGAAAATTCAATAACCCTTTCAGCTACGCTCCCCAGGAGTATGCGTTTAACCCCACGCCTCCCAAGCTTCCCCATGACCACAAGATCTGCCCCAATAGCCTCAGCGGTGTTAAGAATAACCTCGTGGGGCGAGCCTCTCTCAACCATGGTTTCGGCCCCTGCCCCGGCGCTGCCAAGCTCGCGCTTCATATCAGCAACCAGCCCCAAGGCCCCTTCTTCCATATCGTCCCTTACTGACTGGCTCCCCTTATACCTGCAAAGCTGTGCCTCCACCTCCTGGTCAATGACGTGGAGTATCCAGATACGTGACCCGTGGCAAGAGGCAAGCCTTCCGGCAAGCCGAACTGCGTTCAGGCTGTACGAAGAGCCGTCAACAGGTATGAGTATTTTTTGAAAAAGCTTGTCAGCCACCTTCTTCCACCTTGCCCTTCATACGTTTAAGCTGAAACAGGGCCTCCCGTTCCTTTTCCTCAAGCCTTTCTGTAACGCTCTTGAGGGTTGCCTCATAGAGGGGGATGTAAATGTAAGACAGTGCGTTGATACGCTTCAGGGTCCTTCTGGTCTCGTCCATCAGGCGTTTAAGCCCCACCTCCACCTCGGCAAGCTCTGAAAGAATACTCATGGCAGAAAGTATCATCTCCCTTACCCTGTCCATGCGTGAGGATGTGTCAACAAAGCTGTACTCCGGCCGGAATCTGGGGCTTGTTACAGTAACAAGGGGCAGGACCACCCCCATGAGGCTTCGCTCATCTATACTCACCTCAAGCCCTGCATCAATGGCAAGGCCTGCTGCCTCCACATCAGCCCTCCCGTTTTCAACAACGGCAAGCTTCAACTCCTGGTATGCGGCAATGAGCTGCCTGTCCAGCTCTCTTCTCACCCTGTCTGCCCGCCCTGCCAGGAGATTGATGCGGTTTACAAGGATGTCCTTCTTCTGGTCAAGGAGCTGTTTTCCATCCCTGGCAAGGGCCAGCTCCTCCCTTAGCCTGATGGCATTACTCTTGGTGGCGGGTACCGGCAGTCTTTCCATATTTCTCCAGCTCCTCACGGGTGACCCTTACAAGTTCCTTTTCAGGAAGCATCAGTGCAAGCCTCCAGCCAAGATCAAGGGTATCCTCTATGGCCCTGTCCTCATCTTTACCCTGGCCCACAAAATCCCTTTCAAATGCCCTTGAAAACTCGAAATATTTTTTATCAGTCACACCAAGGTCCTCTTCTCCAATGATGGAGGCAAGCCGTTCCACCTGCTTGGACCTGGCGTATGCAGCATAGAGCTGGCTTGAGATATCCCTGTGATCCTCACGTGTCTTGCCCTCCCCGATACCGTCACTCATGAGCCTTGAAAGAGAGGGAAGGACATTTACCGGCGGATATATGCCCTTCTGGTGGAGCGAACGGTCAAGGACTATCTGCCCTTCTGTGATGTAACCTGTAAGGTCGGGGATGGGATGCGTGATGTCATCATCAGGCATGGTTAGTATGGGAATCTGGGTCACTGAACCATCACGCCCCTTTATCCTGCCGGCACGTTCGTAAATGGAGGCAAGGTCACTGTAGAGATAACCGGGATAACCCTTGCGGCTTGGCACCTCGCCCTTTGAGGTTGCCACCTCCCTCAGGGCCTCGCAGTAATTTGTCATGTCTGTAAGGACTACCAGCACGTGCATCCCCTCTTCAAAGGCAAGATACTCTGCTGCGGTAAGTGCCACCCTTGGGGTAATGAGCCTCTCCACGGCAGGATCATCGGCCAGGTTCAGGAACATGGCTACGTTGTTAAGCACCCCACTTTCCTCAAAACTCAGCCTGAATGCCTCGGCTTCGTCGTGCCGGACCCCCATTGCGGCAAAAATCACGGCAAAGCTGCTCTGTTCAGAAAGGATACGCGCCTGTCTCACTATCTGGATGGCAAGGTCATTATGCGGAAGCCCGCTGCCTGAGAATATGGGAAGCTTCTGCCCCCTTACCAGGGTATTCATCCCGTCAATGGTCGATATGCCGGTCTGGATAAAATCCTCCGGGTACTCACGGGCCACAGGGTTTATAGCAAGGCCGTTCACATTCCTTGCCTCCCCCCTGAAGGGCAGAGGCCCGCCGTCAAGGGGCATGCCAAGGCCATTGAAAATCCTTCCAAGCACATCTTCCCTTGAGACCACTATCTCAAAGGGACGTCCCATGAACCTTACTCTGGTGTTATCCTGGTCAAGCCCTGATGTCCCGTGAAAGACCTCTACAACAGCGGCCTTTTCACTAATGGCAAGCACCCTGCCCTGCCGGATGTCCCCGCTGGAGGTGACTATCTCCACCCTCTCTCCAAAGCCAACATCCCTTATACCCTCTATCACAATCAGAGGGCCTGTAATCCTCTGAAGCCCGCTGTATTCCAGCACATTTGGACCAATACCGCGTCCCGCCTCAGACACCATCTCCACCCTCCCTGCTCCTTGAAACAAGGGCATCAACCTGCTCATCAACTGTCCGGAGCAACTCATCAAACCTTGTAATCTCATCATCGGAAATGGAATACTTTGCCCTGTGGATCTCCTCCACAACCGGCAGCTCCATTGCCCGGAACAGGGGAATGCGGCTCTCCACAACGTCCCCCAGCCTGGTGATGAAATGAATGATCAGCTTCAACAGCATGAACTGCTTCTGGGGGAGACAGTAGGTATCAACCGGGTCAAAGGCGCTCTGCTGCAGAAAATCA
This sequence comes from Deltaproteobacteria bacterium, assembly GCA_026996955.1. Lineage (GTDB taxonomy): Bacteria > Desulfobacterota > Dissulfuribacteria > Dissulfuribacterales > QOAL01 > S144-17. The sequence continues at coordinate 778 of JALWJV010000237.1, read as the reverse complement.
TTCTTAATCATCCTTGCGCCCTCAAGTATCATGCGCTGATCGTCAGGCAGTGCGTCTTCCCCCAGAAGCTTTACGATATTCTGAAGTTTGGCGTCTTCCTGCAGTATCTCAACGGCCTCATGCCTCGATTCCATCCATTCAGGCCCGGTCTGGCCCTTCCACCACTCTGAAACCGCCTCAACATAGGCAGAATAGCTCTGGAGGTAATTTATGGCAGGAAAGTACCTGGCGCTTGCAAGTTCCTTGTCAAGTGCCCAGAAACACTGTACAAAACGCTTTGTGTGCATGGTAACAGGCTCTGAAAAATCCCCTCCCGGCGGAGAGACCGCACCGATAATGGAAACCGAGCCCCTTGAGCCGGACAATGTCTCCACCTGCCCTGCACGCTCATAGAAGGCAGCAAGCCTTGTGGCAAGGTATGCAGGAAACCCCTCTTCGGCAGGCATCTCCTCAAGCCTTCCGGAGATCTCGCGAAGCGCCTCTGCCCACCTGGAGGTAGAATCCGCCATGAGGGCCACATCATAACCCTGGTCACGGAAATACTCCGCCATGGTAATGCCCGTATAGATACTTGCCTCCCTTGCAGCAACAGGCATATCCGACGTGTTTGCAATAAGCACAGTGCGTTCTATGAGAGGACGCCTGTTTTTGGGGTCAAGAAGCTGGGGGAAGTCTGTAAGCACCCCTGTCATCTCGTTTCCCCGCTCTCCGCAGCCGATATAGACAATGACATCTGCGTCAGCCCACTCGGAAAGCTGGTGCTGTGTAATGGTCTTTC
>JALWJV010000236.1:8074-15083 GCA_026996955.1 Deltaproteobacteria bacterium | reverse complement strand
CTTCCAGGACCTCAATGTACCTCATCAGCTCAACAGGCTTGTTGTTTCCAATGTTGTAAATCTTCCAGGGGGCATAACTGGAAGAAGGGTCAGGATTGTCACCATCCCATGCAGGATCAGGCTTTGCCGGCATATCAAGCACCCTTATCACACCCTCAACTATGTCATCAATGTAGGTGAAATCCCGTTTCATCCTGCCATAGTTGAATACATCAATGGGCCTTCCTTCAAATATCGCTTTGGTGAACAGAAAAAGCGCCATATCCGGCCTACCCCATGGTCCATAAACAGTAAAAAAACGCAGTCCTGTGCATGGAAGACCAAACAGGTGGCTGTAGGTGTGTGCCATGAGTTCATTTGCCTTTTTGCTTGCGGCATAAAGGGAGACAGGGTGGTCAACATTGTGATGGACACTGAACGGCATTTTTGTATTAGAGCCATAGACAGAGCTTGATGATGCAAAGACCAGGTGCTTCACGCCGCCATGCCTGCAACCCTCAAGGATGTTTACAAATCCCAGCAGGTTGGTGTCAGCATAGGAGTGGGGATTAATCAGGGAATAACGCACCCCTGCCTGGGCTGCCAGATTTACAACTCCGTCAAAGTTTTCAGATGCAAAGAGTTCTTTCATTGCATCACGGTCTGCCATATCCTTTCTGACCATCTGAAAACCGGACTCTTTTTCCAGAATTGCAGCCCTTGCCTCCTTTAGGGAAGGGTCATAGTAGTCGTTGAAAATATCAAGGCCAATGACCTCCCTTCCCTGGGCAAGTAGTTTGGAGCAGAGATGAAAGCCTATAAAACCTGCCGCGCCTGTTACGAGAATTTTTTTAATTTCAGTGTTCATAATATCTTGCAATAATCGGTTATTCCACTGTTACACTTTTTGCCAGATTCCGTGGCTGATCAACGTCACATCCTCTGGCAAACGCAATCTCATAGGCAATAAGCTGAAGCGGAATGGTGAATATAAAGGGTTTGATTGCCGGCTCTTCTGTTGCAGGCACCCTGATGACGTGCTGGGCAACCCTTGATATGTCCTCATCACCATCTTCGGCTACGGCAATTATTATGCCCCGCCGTGAACGCACCTCCTCCACGTTGCTGACCATTTTTTCATATACATGATCTCTTGGGACAAGGGCAACTACAGGCATGTTCCGGTCAATAAGGGCAATTGGGCCGTGTTTCATCTCACCTGCCGCATAACCCTCTGCATGAATATAGGAGATCTCCTTGAGTTTTAATGCCCCTTCAAGGGCTATGGGAAAGTGCAGGTGCCTGCCAAGGTAGAGAAAATCCCTGTACTGGTAAAACTCATCCGATAGCTCTGTGCATGCCTGGTGCATCTCCTCAAGCCGTTTTTCAATTATCCTGGGCACTTCAGAAAGGGCACGGATCTTCTCTGCCCGGGCTGCTGCATCCATGGTGTTTCTTGTCTGGGCAAGGAAAAGTGCCAGGATGTAAAGGGCTGTAAGCTGGCTGGTAAATGCCTTTGTTGAAGCCACGCCAATCTCCGGACCTGCATGGGTGTAGATGGTGCCGTCAGACTCCCTTGTTATGGTGCTCCCCACCACATTACAGATGGCAATCACAGGGGAGCCATGTTTTCTTGCAATACGGAGTCCTGCAAGGGTATCGGCTGTCTCGCCTGATTGGGATATCGGGACCACAAGCACTGTTTCATTTACAAGCAGGCGGCGGTAGCGAAACTCTGATGCCAGCTCAACCTCTACAGGTATTCCTGCCCACTCCTCAATCCAGTACTTTGCCACAAGCCCGGCATGCCAGGAGGTTCCGCAGGCAAGCAGCACTATCCTGCTGATTTTTGCAAGTTCTTCATTGGACAGTTTTATTTCAGGCAGATCAACATGGCCTGTTTCGGGAATTATCCTGCCCCTGAAGGTGTTAAGCACAGACTGGGGCTGTTCGTAAATTTCCTTCAGCATGAAATGCCTGTACCCTGCCTTTTCTGCAGCGGTTGCATCCCATGATATGGTCTTTGCCTCGCGCTCCACAGACTCTCCTGTGTCAATGCGGGAAATTTCAATGCTGTCTTTGGTAAGAACTGCCAGATCCCCATCTTCAAGGAATATGATTTCCCTGGTGTATGGAAGCAGTGCGGGAATATCAGAGGCCATGAAATTTTCGCCTTTTCCCGCACCCAGCACAAGCGGGCTTTCCTTTCTGGCAGCCACGAGTTTGTCTGGGGCACCCTTCCACAGGACACCCATTGCAAAGGCACCCTCAACTTCAGCAAGGCACCTCCTCACTGCCTCAACTATGTCATCTTCAAGGTACTTTTCAATAAGGTGAGCCAGGACCTCTGTATCTGTCTCTGAAACAAAGGTATGGCCTTCTTCGCGAAGTTGGTTCCTCAGGGTGAAGTAGTTTTCAATGATTCCGTTGTGTACAACCACCAGGTTGCCCTTGCAGTCGGTATGAGGATGTGCATTTTCTTCTGTTGGTGCACCGTGGGTTGCCCATCTGGTGTGACCAATGCCTATTGGGCAGTCACTTATCTTGCCGCCCTGAACCATGTCACGAAGCCCCACCAGTTTGCCCTGGCAGCGCATGCGCTGGACCTCTCCATCTTTAAGCCATGCAACACCGGCTGAATCATATCCGCGGTATTCAAGCCTTGCCAGGCCGTCAAGCAGCACCGGAAGTGCCGGTTTGGAACCCACATAACCAACTATGCCGCACATGATGTTTTACCCCTTTTGCAGTTGTGTCAGATACTCTTCCCACTCCATGGGAAGCAGATTCTTCTTCTTGTTGTTGCACTCCTTGCAGGCAGGAACCAGGTTCCCTCTTATGCTCTTGCCGCCACGTGAAAGAGGAACCAGATGATCCATGGTTAGCATATCGCTACCCACCTGGCTCTTGCAGTAATGGCAGAGCCCTTTGGCGCATTTTTTTCTCCACCATGAGGTTTTCCTGAGCTTCCGTGCCCGCTGTTTTTCTCTTCTTATCTCTTCATCGTCAACAAAGGAGAAATTAAAAAATGTTTTTTGTGCCGTGGTCATTTCCTCCATGTCAGATATTTTTAACCTGGATTGAGCGATAGCCGACTATTATGGGAATTCCTCTTTCGCGGATCTGCAGCAAATCTGACAATCGCTCAATATAGGTTTAAGGTTCATCCCCGTCCAGACGAAACCTGTATCCTACTCCTGAATGGGTGATGATCAGACGGGGGCTTGACGGGTCATCTTCAATCTTCTGGCGAAGCCTTCTTATGTGTACGTCAATCGCCCGGCTCCACGGGTAAACCTCCTTGTCTCTCCAGAGCCTGTTACATAACTCCTCACGTTTAACCACCTTGTTACGGTTTTCCACAAGGGTCAGCAGCAGCTCGAACTCCTTGCGGGTGAGATTCACATGCTCTCCCCTGACAGTCACTGTCCTCTGCTCAGGATAGATGGTTATATCCCCTGCCTTTATCACCTCTTCTGTACGGGTTGTCTTGTCCCTGCGCCTGATACACGCCTTTATGCGTGCTGCAAGCTCAAGGAATTCAAAGGGCTTGGTCATGTAGTCGTCAGCCCCCAGGTCAAGCCCCCGTATCTTGTCAGCAAGGCTTTCCCGTGCACTGAGGATTATAATTGGGATGTCAGACAGCTTCCTCAAATGCTGGCATATTATCAGGCCATCAATGTCAGGCAGGGTGAGATCAAGAATGACAAGGTCCGGCTTGAAAGTTTCAAAAAATTCCATGGCCTCCTTGCCGGTTGACACACCCTTAGCCTCATAACCGTCCAGTGCAAGCTGATCCACCAGGACCTTTTGAATGTCCTGATCGTCCTCCACAACAAGAATTTTTGTTACTTTCCTCGGTTCTCCCTCAATCATTGAGACTGTCCCCCTCTTTCAAAACTGGTACAGTGAAATAAAAAACCGCCCCTTTGTCACCAACGATTTTAAGGCCTGCTTCGCCTCTGTGAAGTTCAACTATTCCCTTGACTATTGAAAGACCAAGCCCTAGTCCTTCCGGCCCATTATACCGTTTGGACTGATAAAATTTGTCAAAAATGGCCTCACGCTCTGCCTCTGGAACACCTTGTCCTTGGTCTGTTACGGATATGAGCCAGAAGGATGCATCTTCTGGTGTGGAGGGATTGTCACCATGAATGTCTGTACAGGGCTCAAGCCGCACATTTATTAAAGAGTGCTCAGGAGAAAATTTTATTGCATTTGAAAGCAGGTTTGACATTACCTGTTCCATTCTTGCAGGGTCAATCATGGCCGGACAGTGATGCTCAGGCACCTGGTAGTTTATTTCTATTTTTTTCTCCCATGCCAGGGGCATGGCCATGAGGATGGTGTTTTCAATAAGTTCAGCAAGGTCAATGGGTCTGAAATCAAACTCCATTGAGCCGCTGTCAAGCCTTGTGCAGTCAAGAACGTCCTGAACCATGCCTGAAAGTTTGGTGCAGTTTCGTTCCAGTATTTCAAGGTAAGGGTTGTCTTTACAGAGTTCAGTATTTTTAAGGAGACTCAGGGCCCCTTTCATGGCTGTTATGGGGGTCTTGAGGTCATGGGTTATGTTGGTAAAAAAGTCAGCCTTGTACTGTTCGGTTCGTTTAAGCTCATCGTACGCCTGTTTCATGCTTGAAACAGCCTTTTCCACTTCCTCCTGCAAAACTGCCTGCTGTCTTGCAAGCTCACGCACCATGGAGTTAAAGTTTTCTCCCACGCATTTCCATTCTGCTGAGCCCTGAAGATCAAGCCGCACATCAAGGTCCCCCTGCTGCACCCTGCTGGCTGCAGCATCAAGCTTCCCAAGCGGTTTGAGCACGAACCGGTTTAAGAGTATCCAGAGGATAACCATTAGCAGCCCGAATGCGCCTGTCAGGTAGAGGGCGGCATAGAGGCTTTTTTCTTTAAGGGTACTGAAAAAACGCTCTGCGTCATGAAGGCTTACAGTTATGCAGCCTATGATTCCTGTTTTTTTCTTTTCAGCGTGGCAGGATGTGCAGCCTGCATCAAATACAAGTGGGCCGGCATATCTGAATACAGGCCTGCCATCTGCTTCGGTAACATCCCAGAGTTCCCGGACCCCCTTGTTTTTCATAAGGCTGATGGCCTTTTGTTCAAATGCATCAGGTGCATGATCCGGGTCAACATTGCCATCCAGTGCCAGTTTTATGGAAAATGGTGCGTGTTTTTTCTGGCCCAGGTCTGCAAGTGCTTTGGTAAAGCCTGAGGGGGTCTTGCGCTGGAATTGATTGTCCTTACTAACATACACCCCCTTCCACTGGGAGATTAGCTGCCGGGTCAGCACAATGTAATGATAAATCCCCCTGGCCTCAAGCTTCATCTGTTCCATCACCGCCCTCTTTTCATGATGGTTTTGCCATGCCATGAATATTCCTGCAAAGATCAGGTTTAGTATGAGCAGGATTAAGAAAAGTTGTCTGTTAAGGCTTGAGGGCATAATATATGAACATGAAAGTTTATTGTGATATGCATGTTTTATAAATGTAACATATATGAAACCTTGGCGCTAATGTTACAGTAAAAATAGCTAAAAGCTGAAAGCTCAAGGCTCAAAGTAAAAGAAACCATGTTTGCTTCCAGCTTCCGCTTTGAGCTAACTTTCATATCAGGGGATAACAAACCCCATGTCATGAAAATTTAGTATGAATCTGGGTAAGAAAATATTTTTTAGAGTGTAAAAAAACAACATGGCAGTGTTAAAGGCAGATGGGTTGAAAAAATCATACCGTGGCAGGCAGGTGGTAAAGGGGGTGAAGATTAAGATAAAAACCCGGGAGGTTGCAGGGCTCCTTGGTCCCAATGGGGCAGGCAAGACCACGGTATTTTACATGCTTGCCGGGATAATAAGGGCAGATGCCGGCAGTGTATCACTGAACGGAAAAGACATAACAGCCCTGCCTCTTTCAGCCCGGGTCAAACATGGTCTGACCTATCTTCCACAGGAGAGGTCTGTTTTTCAGGGACTTAGTGTGCAGAAGAATCTGTCTGCAGTCCTTGAGATGCTTGATATCAGCAAGGCTGAGATAAACAGACGAACCGAAAGGTATCTTGCCGAGTTTGATTTGGAACATGTAGCATCCTCCCTTGCAAGAGAGCTTTCAGGAGGTGAGGCAAGGCGGCTTGAGATTGCACGTGCAATTGCAGTTGAGCCTGATTTTTTGCTCATGGATGAGCCCTTTGCAGGGGTGGATCCAATGGCAGTCAGTATGATTCAGGCCATAATCACCAGGCTTAAAGGCCTTGGTATGGGGATTTTAATATCTGATCACAACGTAAAGGAAACACTCAAGGTCTGTGATCACGCGTTTATTATGAATGAAGGAGAAGTGCTGGTTTCAGGGACTCCGGATGAGATAGCAAAGAGTCCCGAGGCAAGGGCAATTTATCTGGGTGAACGGTTCAGGCTGTAAAAAATAGGTATCTATGCACCGGAACGGAAAAATAAGACCATTTACCAACCTTATAACATCCATACGCTGAACGACTCCAAAAATAGACTTTATCGGGAAATCGTCTCAAGCGCTCCGTTATTCAGAATAAATGCCATGTCTGCTGCATCTATCATTCTGTCATGGTGAGATATGGCAAATATGGTGAGGTCTCCGGCGAGGTTTTTCAAAGTCTCACATATCTCCTTTTCACTTGCAGGATCAAGGGCACTTGTAGCCTCATCCAAAATGAGTATTTGTGGCCTGTGAATAAGTGCCCTGGCAATGGTAATACGCTGCCTCTGGCCACCTGACAGCCTGCTTCCCCTTTCTCCTGTAACCGTATGGATGCCATCAGGAAGCCTTGAGACAAATTCCCATGCTCCTGCCCTCTTTAATGCATATTCCACATCGGCTTCAGTAAAGCTCTTGTCTCCAAGTGTTATGTTTACCATTATGCTGTCATGGAGCAGCATGGTTTCCTGCGCCACATAGCCGATCATCTTACGCCATTTTTTGATATCAAATTCGCTAAGTGAGGTGTGGTCAATAAGTATTTCACCGCTTGATGGCACCAT